>JAFVDW010000093.1 GCA_017478245.1 Lachnospiraceae bacterium | reverse complement strand
GTAAAATGTTCAAAATCTATGACTGGATCCATATACATCCTCACTTTATTTATCAATTCATTTCTACCCAAGAATTCATAATAAGCATATTTTTGCCTAGTAAAGTAACTAATAATGTAACAAGAGCCAGGTTCAGATCAACCCGGCCCATACACACCTTAAGGTGGTTTATGCAACAAATAATTACTGGTTTATTATTCTTCCTGCTGTAAGCTGGAAGACTTTGCTCCAATCTTTGAATATCCCACTGCAACTATACTTCCCAAAATACCGGCTATGATAATATTACCTAAGAATGCCCAAAATCCCTGGGCAAACACTTTGTTGGCCGGCTCTGCATAAATCACAATATCCAGCACAGGTGCTACCAGTATCCATGCAATGGCATTGCCTATTATCTGTACCACATTAAAGAGTGCAATCTGTTTTCCGCCAAAGCCACCCTCCTTGATATCATACTTCTTTGCGAACAGACCCACAAGAATACCTAGCACAGCTTCCGGGAACACCCAGCTCCACCATACGCTTCCATAAAACAAAGCATCACCCAGTGCATGCCCGATAAATCCTGTCAATCCACCAACAATCGGTCCAAAGACTGCTGAGATAAATACAAGCAACGCTGCTCTTGGCTGTAAAGCTGTATTAGGAATAAATCCCAGAGGAATCTGTATTTCAGTTAACGCCACAAACAATGCGGTAGATATACCGGTTGCCACTACTTCCTTAATTCCAAACTTCATTTTTGCCATCTCCTCTCATACCTTTTCTTGATCTTTTGTGAAACCAGCCTAAGCTGTTGCCTATACAATATTCCTATTTTTCCATAGATTCAACTTAAAATCGTGAAAACGATATCACAATGCACTTCTCATAGTATTACTTTAAGAAGGCCTTCCGTATCTTGAATAGATGCAACTACATCCGCACTTCTTCCATATTCAGATAATTTGCCTGCCGTAATTTCCCCAATACAAACTGTTTTGATATTATCGGGAAGTTTCTGCCCGCTTTTATTAAGCTCCTGCATAAATGCTGCCACTCCGGATGCACTTGCGAATATCAGATGGGTAAGCTCATCTATCCTTTGCATGTGACGTGTAGCACACCCTTTTACATCGTAGATAGATAAAATTGTTGATTCTCCAGGCCATCTGTCCTGATAATCATATAGCTCCTTACTTCCCTGCCGTGCTCTTGGGATCAGAACCTTATCCTTATCCGTCAGCATCTCAGAAAACTCCTCACAGAAGGCATGTATTGTATACCTTGACGGAACAAAATCCGCATGGAATCCGTACTGCATCAATGTATTTTTCGTTCCGCTTCCAAGCACAGCAAATTTAACCGTAGATAAAATTCTATAGTCCCCATTCTCTCTGCGGAACCGTTCAAAAAATAACCTGACTCCGTTCTGGCTTGTAAATATTATCCATGTATAGGTTGTAAGCTCCTCACCCTTCTTATCACCACGAATGATTTCTCCCAGATCATCCATCATGCTCTGATCCGGAACCACTTCCATCTCACACACTGAAGCCACCGGAATTCCCGCCTTATAAAATGTACTCCTTAACCGCTGATAAAGAGATGGAGTGGCGGTGACGCCAACACGGATTTTTGAAGAATCTGTGGTTTTGCGAGTATAACAGCGGTAATCTTTCTCCGCAGTTTCCCCGATTACGATCACTGCCGGTGAACCAAGCTTTGATTCTTTTACCTTGTCTGCAATATCAATAAGCGTACCCCGCACCTGCTTTTCATATATGGTGGTTCCGTCACTGATCACTGCAACAGGTGTGGATTCCTGTTTGCCATTTGCAATCAGATTATCTGCAATAGCTTTCAGATTGGAAAGACCCATGAGAAATACCAGCGTTCCTTCCTGATGCGCAAGATTGTTAAAATCAATTCCCGTCAATGTTTCATCTGCAATCGCATTCACAGTCTTATTATCATGTATCTTTTCACACACAGGCTCATACAGATAATCTGAAGAATTATTGCTCACTTTCGTATGACCGGTAATGACATGAAAGCTTCTGGCAGTCTCACGGTGAGTCACCGGAATTCCTGCACACTCAGGAACCGCTATGGCAGAGGTAATTCCCGGAATCACCTCATAATCAATTCCGGCTTTAATAAGCGCCTCAATCTCCTCTCCGCCTCTTCCAAACACAAAGGGATCGCCGCCCTTTAGGCGTACCACTCTCTCATATTTTTCTGAGCATTCAACTAAGATCTCATTGATATCATCCTGTTTTCGGTTATGCATTCCCGGCTCCTTGCCCACATATATCTGTTCACAGTCTGCCAGTGTATATGTAAGCAGC
>JAFVDW010000092.1 GCA_017478245.1 Lachnospiraceae bacterium | reverse complement strand
CGACTGCACCCAGTTACCGATCTGCTTCTCAGACTGGCGCTTGAGTGCGTTCTGCTGTACATTTGCCTGATAAGTGTCAAGCGGCACAATCCAGGTAAACAGTCTGGCACACAATAAAAACCCTCCCACCATTGCCAACAGATAAACCCATTGCCGCTTCGCACCTTTTCCCTTCTGCAAACTGTAAAGCAATGCAGCAAACGCATACCCAGTCCACAGCATCAGAAGATACCCCATACCTGGATTTTCTTCAAAATACATTGGTATGAAATAAAAGGGAAGGGTCAAGACCATCACACGGATCAGCCCAAAGCTTCTGGCAAACAGAATACTTAACAAAAGCACACCAATGAACCCTACAAAGATCACGAAATAAGTCACTGCCATGTATTCATTATCTATTACCAGCTCATATTCTGTACCATTGAATATGGCAAGGTAACTTCTCGCCTCCGCCAAAATATGGTTCAACACACTGTAGTAACCGCTGTTGACATACCAATAACATTGAAACGCATACACAAAATATCCCGCCAGCGATACCAACAGCACTATGTTGACCAGCCATCTTTTGCCCGACACATATACGACTCCGTAGCAGATGGACAGCGCGGTAATCACCATCACACACAGCAAAATATTGTAGGAGATATCGAATGCAGCCAACATCCCTCCCAAAGAGCCGAACACCAGCAAGTTGATTAGAATAGCCCGCAGCAGGACCTGCGCCCAGGGAAAAGCTTTTTTTGCCTCACCACTGACAATGTCAAAGTCAGGCTCCTCCTTATTCACTTTTTTCCAAAACCGAAATATGTTCAATCGTTCATCCCCTTATTGCCTTGGTTCCTCACTCAAAATCGGGGCGTCGCCGCCCACAGTTATTGCCTCTTCGCCAGGATGCTCGTCACCAAACAACTCTGAAACATTGCCCCCATTAGCAATGCCCGTTCCGCTCAATATCTCGTAGATTGCCACGTCCAACTCTTCCGGAGAGCTGATATCCACAGATTTCAAATGATAAGTCTCCTTACTCCAGTACAGCTTCATAGAATATTTTTCCTCTAAGAGCTGTCTGCACAACCCATCCAACACCTCCATACGCGCATCGTTCTCATCAGCATTCGGCGACAGAGCCAACAGCACATTCACCGCAGGCTTCCCCTCTGACAAACGTTCCCGCACCATCAGCTTGTCCTGCTTGGCGGTTAGCTTCCAGTGAATATCCCGCATGCTGTCCTGAGGTCTGTATTCGCGTATCTCATAATCTGCACTGTAATCCGGGCTCCTGCGAAAGCTCTCCTCCGGCATCAGGTGCGCAATCCGTCGCTCTACCTGCTCACTATGCTGACTGTTCGCCGGTGCAGCCACTACCCAACTATCCCTTCGGGCGCAATCGTCCAGATAAAATAAATGCAGGAAATCATATACGCATACCTGAGTGATATGAACTGCAAGATTCCCATAATGCTTCATGGTCAGCATATCATGCACACCATTTTCCCCGGAAGGCTTCGCCACACCCATGTATTGGCATTCTTTACAGCCTCCGGTGAAATCATTGGACAAGGTGTATTTTACCCGAATCGGGAACATCCACCTTCCGTCATTTTCAGCTTGTATCAGCAGTGGAATCGCAGTATTTTTTCCCACTGCATCCGTGGGGAGTACTGCCTCTACACGAATCTTATTTCGTTCCTTCCACAATAGAGCTGCCGATGCAATAACAGCAAACAGCATCAGCATCGCAATCATGAAATTCAAATAACTGCGGAAATACCACCACAATACACCGTTGCACAGGAAAATAACGATTGCCGCCATCCATTCTTTTATACATATTCGCAATCGTCTGTTCATCCGATGGTACTAATCCTTTCTGAAAGCTCCATGATTACCTGTGTCGTGTTCAAACCCTCCGCCTTTGCCTTGCTGCTCAATCGAATACGATGCGCCCAAGTGTCCGCGATCACATCCAGCACATCCTCCGGTATCACATACTCACCGCCACGCATCAGCGCGGTTGCCTTCGCCATCTTCAAAAGTGCAATACTGCCGCGTGGACTGACCCCCAGACGGATTCGTTCGTCATGGCGGGTGAGCTCTGTTAATTTCACAATGTATTCATAGAGCTTATCGTCCACATACATATCTGCTGTCATCTGCTGCAATTCCTGCAGGCGCTCAACGGTAATGACCGACTGAATTTCTTGAAGTATGGGTCTGGCACTGTTTTTCAAAATCTCCACTGCCGCATCAGCAGATGGATAGCCCATGGAAAGCTGTATCAGAAAACGATCCAACTGTGATTCCGGTAAAAGCTGTGTTCCGGAGGAGCCCACCGGATTCTCTGTGGCAATCACACAAAAAGGCGCAGGCAGTCTATACGTCTGTCCCTCCACAGTCACCTTGCCCTCTTCCATCGCCTCCAACAACGCTGACTGGGTCTTTGCCGAAGTTCTGTTAATCTCATCCGCCAAAAATAAATTACAGAATATAGCCCCCTCCCGATACTCGAATGCTCTCGTACCCGAATTGTACATCATAAAGCCCACAATGTCGCTGGGAAGCACGTCCGGTGTAAACTGCATTCTACGATACTTCAAGTCCATGGTTCCTGCCAGTGCCAATGCCAATGTGGTCTTGCCCACACCCGGAATATCCTCCAACAAGACATGTCCCTGCGCCAAAATCGCAGCCACCACCTTGCGCACAATGCGCTCCTTACCCTTGACTACCTTGCCTATTTCTTTGACAATCTTTTCAGTCTCTGTATTCATACTATGTCCTCACTCTATTATTCAATCTAAAAAATCCCTATTATATTGTACCTCATTCCGGTTTCATTTTACAATGTTTTTTACATATTCCTGTACATTATGTGTAACAGTTCAGCCATGCAGAAAGCAAGTATCATGTTCCGTGGGTGCTTACACACAAAGGAACTTCATACCTGCTTTCTATAGGGCGAACGCCCTATCATGAAATAAATCCAGCCGCAAAGCGGCTTATGCGTAGCAGGAGCGGATTTATGAATGAAAGGCGGAACTGCTACCATTATGTAATTTCAGAAAAAAGAGATTGCAATAACAATTTATTTATGATACGATAATCTGACAAAACCTTTCAAGGGATTCTTTTCCTCTGAGAATAACTATTTGTGTATTTTCGATTTTCTCTTTTTTGCATTTAATTATTTTTGCACTCAATCTATTCCGCTGTTCAATTTATTTTAATCATTCAATTCATTTCAATATTCAATTTATTTCACATTTTTAACTCATTTTTCACAGGAGGATTTCTTATGTCGAACAAACAATCACATCACAAATTATTCTTGCCGGACATTTTGGGAGAACCGCTTACGCGCCATGAAGTGAATAAACACTTATCCCTCCACCCCTCCCTTTGGAAGGAATTTCAAAGCTTCCCCCCCGATGTACAAGAACAAATCTATCTTTTTCTGGAAGGGAAACAAGGGCTGCGCCTACTGTATGACCGCTACTTCCAAAAGATTTTGAATCCCATGGAGAAACGTAAACGTTTGGAAGAACTGATTTCTTCCCTGTTGGGAAAGGAGGTACATATCTTGCAGTCCCTGCCTCGCGAGGGAAACAGTCTCTCGGATGGCGGCAGCCTCGTCATTATGGATATTATCGCGGAGCTTAAGGATGGTTCTCTCGTCACAATTGAAATGCAGCTCATCGGCTATTTGTTCCCCGGCGAACGAAGCAGCTGTTACTTATCCGACATGATCATGCGTTTGTACAATCGTACAAAAGAAAGACTGGGCAAATCTTTTTCCTACAGGGATATGAAGCCGGTATATCTGATTGTTCTCATGGAAAGCAGCCCCGAAGAATTCTTACAAGCCAAAAGCCATTATATTCATCGAGGGAAAATACAATATGACAGCGGTATTAAAATCACATCTTTAGAAAATATCGTATATATTTCTCTTGACACCTACAGAAAGATAAGTCAAAATAAAAATATCACTAGCGTTCAGGATGCCTGGCTGACCTTTTTAAGTTCAGACGATCCCGAACAGATTTTGAAACTGGTAAACAACTATCCGGAATTCCTCGATTTATATGCAGAAATTGCCGAATTCCGCCGAAACCCGGAGGAGCTGATTTATATGTTTTCTGATGCTTTACGAATCATGGATCACAACACTACCTTGTATATGATTGATGAACAGAAAAAAGAGCTGGAAGAACGGAAGCGGGAGCTCGAAGCGTTGAGAAAAGAAAGCGAAGAACGGAAGCAGGAGCTTGCAGCATGGCGAAAAGAGAGCGAAGCTCAGAAGCAGAAGCTTGAGGCATGGCGGAATGAAAGCGAGGCTCAGAAGCAGGAGCTTGAGGCATGGCGAAATGAGAGCGAGGCTCAAAAACAGGAGCTTGAGGCATGGCGGAATGAGAGCAAAGCTCAAAAACAGAAGCTTCTTGAACGCGAAAAGGAGAGCGAAGCTCAAAAACAGGAAATCCAACTACTCAAGGCTCAGCTTGCGAACGTGCTCAAGAAATGATTATAAACTTCATCAAATTGGTAAATAGGCTGCCCTGTGTGAGCAGCCATCTTTTCTTTAATTCTTAGTCAGCAGTTTCATCATCATAGAGGCACACTCTGCTCTGGTGTCACTGCCCATTCCATTGCTTCCTTTGCCCAGGAAGACACTCTGTTTTTATCAGAATAATTGTTCAATACACCTGATGTTCTTCCGGTCGCATATCCTTTGTTGCCGGCATATTTGTAAAGCATTACCGCCAACTGCTCACGCGTAATTTTATCCGTCACTCCGAATTTACCATTGGTGTATCCCGACGTGATATTGTTATTGTAAGCCCAAAGTATCGGCTTCGTGTACCACTGCCCCGATTTCACATCAGTAAATTTGGAGAAATAGGATACGCCCGGATTTCCCTCATTGTTATAGAGCACTGTCACAAACTCCGCACGACTCAACGTAGCGTTGGGGGCAAATGTAGTTGCGCCGGTTATAATATGTCAATTATTTTCTTTTATAACAAGACATTTTTATATTTTTTGTGTTGCGGGGGAAATTATATTTCAAAACATCATATCTCACTTATGGGAGGAAGCAACATGCCAAGAATCATTGATGGTGACCGCTGTAACATGGTCGGAGAAAATGTAAAAATGTACCGCAAGAAAAGAAAATACTGTCAGAAAACACTGTCAGAGAAACTGGAGACTCTGGCAATTTATATTTGCCGTGGTTCCATATCACGAATTGAGGATGGCTCTCGCACCGTCACAGATATAGAGCTGTATGGGTTGGCGACGGTTCTGGGCGTATCTATCGAGGAACTATTTCCTTCCATAGAATAACAAAATAGGAGCCAGGCGCTTATCAATCTTTCTGTCATAAGCACTTGGCTCTCCATTGTCCAATCACATAGATATTAATTTAGTCATGTAGGTAACTTGCCATTTTCCAACCAGTGACGATTCTCGGTGCTCTGTCCCCATGCCTCCAAGGCAAGATTGTAAGTATCCGTCACCTTTTCATCCAACCGTTTCATTTGTTTACTCAGCTCTCTTTGTCCTATTTTCAATGCGGAAACCTCTGATTCCACTTTATCCAGACGATTCTCCACTTTATCCAGACGATTCTCTACTTTATCCAGACGATTCTCCACTTTGCCCAGACGCTCATCCACTTTGTCCAGACGATTAGCTATTGTATCTAAACCTTCATTAACCGGCTTCAGTTCGTCTCTGATGCCTTCTCGAATCTCTTCTTTCATCATGCAGGAAAGCGCCTGCATATCTTCCTTGGTAAGTGTCATACTTATACCCCTCTCTTTCTGCCACTTATAGGTAGTTGCGAAACTCTCTTCGGATGTTATTGGAATTGTACAATTTACGCATTTGCCAGATTCATTTCGAATGTTATTATGCTTGGGGAGCCCTTCCGTATTTTGAGTATAATAGATTCCCCAAGCATTGTCAAATGTTTTCCGAAGATTATATAAACGAATTTTCGTTTATCTCCCTTCCTATCTATTTTTAGTATTTTTACTTTATATCTATCGCTCATTCTGTTCTAAAATGGTTTCTTGCATCCATGAATATTGATAGCATTTTTATGCAAACACGTTTAATTTTTATGCTTTTATGCACTATAATCTAATTTTTATACATATAATTTTTTATTTTATACATAATAACCACTTGTTTTTCCCTCTCCGATGTTGTATAGTGGATTCAAAGCGATAAAACTAGCAAATAAACATTTGGAGGAATCTAGCAATGAAGGAAAAAGTAATTCTTGCGTATTCTGGTGGTTTGGATACTACCGCAATCATTCCCTGGTTAAAGGAGAATTTTGACTATGAAGTAATCTGTGTCTGCATTGACTGTGGACAGGCGGAGGAGCTGGACGGACTGGAGGAGAGAGCAAAGTTCTGTGGTGCTTCCAAGCTTTACATTGAGAACGTAATTGATGAGTTCTGTGATGAATACATTGTTCCCTGCGTACAGGCTAATGCAATCTATGAGAACAAGTATCTGTTGGGTACATCCATGGCGCGCCCTCTGATTGCCAAGAGACTGGTGGAGATTGCCAGAAAAGAAGGCGCTACCGCTATCTGCCACGGAGCTACCGGCAAGGGTAATGATCAAATTCGTTTTGAATTGGGCATCAAAGCTCTGGCTCCTGATATCAAAATTATTGCAGCTTGGAGAAATGACAAGTGGACTCTGGATTCTCGTGAATCTGAGATTGAATACTGCAAGGCACATGGAATCGACCTACCTTTCTCCGCAGATTCCTCCTACAGCCGCGACCGTAATATCTGGCACATCAGCCACGAGGGTCTGGAGCTGGAGGATCCTGCCAACGAGCCTAACTACGAGCATCTTTTGGTACTGGGTACTACTCCTGAGAAAGCTCCGGATGAAGGCGAGTATGTGACCATGACTTTTGAAAAGGGTGTTCCCACTTCTGTAAATGGTGAGAAGATGAAGGTATCCGATATTATCACCAAATTAAATGAGTTGGGTGGCAAGCACGGTATTGGTATCATTGATATTGTGGAGAATCGTGTAGTAGGTATGAAGTCCCGCGGGGTGTATGAGACACCGGGCGGAACAATCCTGATGGAGGCTCATCAACAGCTTGAAGAGCTGATTCTGGATCGTGATACTTATTCTATGAAAAAGGACATCGGCAGCCACTTTGCAAGTCTTGTGTATGAAGGCAAATGGTTCACCCCTCTTCGCGAGGCAGAACAGGCATTTATTGAAAAGACACAAGAATATGTGACCGGTGAAGTGAAGTTCAAGCTCTACAAGGGCAATATCATCAAAGCCGGCACCACTTCTCCTTACAGCTTGTACAATGAGAGCATTGCCTCCTTCACCACCGGTGATCTGTATGACCATCATGATGCGGAAGGCTTCATCAACCTGTTTGGACTCTCCAGCAAGGTGCGCGCGATGAAGATGCAGGAACAGGGTGTGAAATTAATCTAATACAAGAAAATAACGAGAGAGGCTTATGAAAACGATATTACTGATTCTGATCTGCTATTTTATAATAGTGAATCTGGCAGGCTTTGTTATCATGGGCGTGGATAAGAAGAGAGCGATCCGAGGTGCCTGGCGCATCTCGGAGGCCTCTCTTTTTTTGACAGCCCTTATCGGCGGAAGTATTGGCTGTATTCTGGGAATGCAGCACTTTCGACACAAGACCAAACACTGGTATTTTAAATACGGTATGCCTGCCATCTTAATTCTGCAAATTTTGGCATTACTTCTTTTATTGAAATACATGTTATGATATAATTGTATCAAAAGAAAAACAAGCTGCCAAAATAACTTCCAAGGAGGGTACGCCTTATGCATATTGCAATATGTGATGACAACGTAGCGGATCGCAAACAATTGGAGCGTCTGCTCAAACGGGAATCTGACAAACGCGCCCAATCCTCCGGGATTCTTTACACTGATTCTTTTGGCAACGCGGATTCTCTACTCTCCAATCCTATGCAATACGACCTGTTCTATATCGACATGTGTAAGACCGAGGGTGTCACCGGCATTGATGTTGTCCATTCCCTGTTTGGTCAAGGCGTCAATGCTCCGGTGGTTTTGTGTTGCTCTGATATCGACTATCGAACCGAAGATTTACCTGAGAATGTGCTATTCCTGAATAAACCGATTAAAGTGGATGAATTAAGTGCCAGTATCGACCACGCACTGACTATTCGCTCACAGGCAGAACCCTTGATTGAGCTACGCGAGGACGGTCGAACCTTATATGTCACTGAGCCCGAAATTTATTATGCCGTGGAGGACGGACAATACATGGTGGTTACCTTGTCCGAGGGGCGCAGTATACGAGTATCCACCACTATTGAGAATCTTTTTTCGCAGCTTGAGTGGAATCCCAATTTCCTCTCTCCTTCCACCAAGACTATTTTAAACGGAAGGCATATCGAAAAATTGGGTTTTCGCAAGGCAACCATGATAGACGGAACTGTTTTTAAAATACATAAAGCTTGTATGGAATACGCCGAAGAAGTGTTCCGCGTATATCACTCATAATGTAACAGTTCAGCCATATCATTCATAAATCCGCTCCTGCTTTGCATGAGCCGCCGCTTCACGGCTGGATTTATTTCATGATAGGGCGTCCGCCCTATAGAAATCAACGATGCACTTCTTGAGTGTGCAAGCACCCACAAAAAGCGCATCATCGATTTCTGCATGGCTGAACTGTTACCTCATAATGGATAGCATCATATCGTCACGATCACTCCGCCGTCATTTGCATACATGCTGCTGACGCCCCTTGCATCCAGAATAATGCATTCCTTACATTTCGCCTTTGCCAACACTGCATCTCGCACATAGGCGGCTCTTTCCGGTGCATTGCAGTGAGTGATCATCAATCTTCTGCCTATATTCTTGTGGGCATCTGCGATGACTAATTCTGCCATTTTTCCCAATGCCTTTTTGATTCCGATACTTTGCCCCTTCTGCACAATAACACCATGATTACCTGCCATAATCGGCTTGATGCTCAAGGTGGATGCCACCAACGCTTTTACCGTGGACATACGACCATTTTTTCGCAGAGTCTCCAGATTATCCAACACAAAATAAGTAGACATTCCATCACGAAATGCTTCCACCTTTTTCACAATCACATCAAAGTCCAAGCCCTGCTCTTCATATTCCATGATTTTCAATGCAATCTGTGTCTCCCCACATGCTGCAGACTCGGAATCAAATACATGAATTGATTTCTCTCCATATTGCTCATGATACAGATTCTTTCCAAGCATCGCACTGTTGTAGCTGCCACTGAGATGAGACGAAAGAGTAATCGCATAAACATGCTCTGCCTCTGTACGATATGCCTCCATGAAAAGCTCCGGGGAGGGGCAACTGGAGCGGGGACATTTCGGACAAGCCGCCACCTCATGTAAAAATTCTGCCTGATTGAAATTCTCATCATCTATCACATGGTAGTCTCCCACATCCAAAGACAGCGGCACAACCTCGAATCTACTGTCCTGCTTAAACTCCTGAGGAATCTCACAACAACTGTCTACCACAATCTTATAACTCACTTTTTCTCTCCAATCTCAAAAAACATTCAAACATAGTTATCATTACTACATATAATAGCACAGCGAATCTTGCAAGTAAAGTACCAAATATCTGCTTGAGCAAAAACCCGTCGACAACACACTCGAATATTGTTATAATAAGTAACTGTAAATATTTTATAGAAACGAGGCTTCCATGATCGCATTACAAATTACTTCCTTAAAAAAATTCATGTATCAGCTTTTGGCAAATGATGCCTTCGATGATTTTCTATTGGAGGAGGCCACCATTAACACTGCCATCACCTACACGATTGATGGGCACATCAACAAGGATTTTTATCCTTTAGAGGTGCGAGATTCTGTACAGCTTCCCTACGCATTACAGCCCTGGAGCGAAATAAAAGGGCTGTGCTATAACCTGATCAAAGGTAAACACACACCCCTATACTTTAAGTTCGTCCTCCATCTAAAGCCGGAATCTGCCAATAAGCTGTTAGAACAAGCACAGATGGATATAGACTTCACCCAGTTAAAAGCTCTGGTATTGAACATCCGCTACGATGGCACTACAGCCACTCTGACAACGGGAACCGCTTATCACACCTTTGTTCTGAGTAAAGACGCGGATACCATTTGGGATAAAGAAATACAACGTTTTCTCGCCGACAAACAAATTCCCTTTGAACCATTGGCTTAAGCTACTCGTCAGTCAGAGACGCCTCCTGCAGATTATTATTTTTTCATTCTGGACTTGAATACAAGACTGGCAAGATAACCAAAAATCAATGCCGCGCTGGTTCCCACTGCGGCTGAACGAAAACCACCCATAAACAACCCCAGAAGCCCTTGTTCATCCACAGCTTCCTTGACACCTTTCATCAGATTATGTCCAAAGCCCAAAAGCGGAACACTCGCTCCGGCTCCTGCAAATTCCTGAAAGGGTTCATACCATCCCAACACACTGATGATCGCGCCGGATACAACCAACAATACCATAATCCGCCCCGGCATCATCTTGGTCTTTTCCATCAGTATCTGTACGAATAAACAGATTAGTCCGCCAACCCAGAATGCGTTTATATAATCCATCTTATCTACCTCCATCTTAATATGGAGTTAGTTTTTGCCATTTTTTTTATATTTATACATGGTAAACAATTCTTCCGGGAGCTTCACTAGCAACACCGCCACAAACACTATGACGCATCCCACAATCTGCCTTGGAGTTAAGGTCTGATCCGTCTTTAAAAAACCAATTTTGTAAGCCACCCAGCCAGACACTGTTGCCACTACAGATTCCAGACTCATAAGCAGCGCTGCCACTGTTGGATTCAATCCTTTCTGACCGATAATCTGGAAGGTGTACGCCACACCACTGCTCAAAACACCTGCGTAGAGCAATGCCCCCATTCCCTGCCAAATCTGTCCCGGACTGGGTGCGCCCCAAAGCAGAGCGGCACCTCCACAGAGCACGCCGCTCACTGCCAGTTCCATACAGCACAAAAGCGGTCCATCTATGTGTGTGGCATAATGATCTACCAGTATGATTTGCGCCGCAAAGGCAATGGCACATAAAAACACCAAAATATCGCCCAAGCCCAGCTTCAAGCTTTCCGTCATACACAACAGATACATCCCAAAAGAAGCGATCACTGCACTGATCCATACAATTCCTGCAACTTTTCTTTTTAAAAAAATACCTGCCAATGGAACAAAAATAATGTATAGTGTTGTGATGAAACTTGCTTTTCCCACAGAAGTATATTTGATACCAACCTGCTGCAACGTACTGGCAAGTGCCAACGCCAGACCACAGAGCAAACCTCCCCGAAGCGTCACCTTCCAATCAATAGGCTTTGCTTTCTCGCCCGCAAGCTTTCTTGTCACTACAATATAGATCATCAACACAAAAGCCCCCATGAGGGAACGCACACCATTGAATGTAAAAGGGTGCATGTAGTCCATTCCTTTACTCTGCGAAACGAAAGCCATCCCCCAGATCAAAGCTGCCATAAATAAAATTAAACTACTTCTTGTCGTATTCTTTTGCATATTTTCTCCTACTCGGAAGCCACATCCGCCAAAAGAGCAATCTCCCTTACAATTTCACGCAACATTTTACCATTACAATCAATGATTACATCTGCATACTTTTCATACAAAGGGATGCGCTCCTGATAAAGATCCTGCAGATTCTGCCCTTCCCGCAGCGTCACACCTCTAGCATTCAAATCGCCCAGACGCTCATCCACCTCCTCGTAAGAAAGCTGCAAATATACCACTTTTCCCATACTCTTCAGATGCTCCATCGCCTCTTTCCCATAGATGGCACTCCCCCCGGTAGCGATGACACTTTTATTGAGCTTCAGCGAGGCGTTCACATCGTTCTCCATCTGCCAGAAGCCATCCACGCCATGTTCTTCTATCAGGTCATGCAGAAGTTTGCCATAGCGCTCCTGAATCACCAGATCCGAGTCTACAAACCGATAGCCCAAACGCTTTGCAAGCACTACACCCACAGTGCTTTTTCCGCTTCCCGGCATGCCGATCAACACAATATTGTCTATGTAATCTTTCATTTTTCCTCCATGCCACTACATGATATAAATTAAGTTCCATTCGCAAAGAAAGCTAGCCTTATGCTGACTAGCCTCCTCGCTACATATGATTGATTTTGTATCTTAGATTTCCGCAATCACTTCCACTTCGCAAAGTACATTCTTAGGCAGCGTCTTCACTGCCACACAGCTTCTCGCAGGCTTCTCTGTAAAATATTTGCCATAGACCTCATTAAAGGTGGCAAAATCATTCATATCTGCCAAAAAGCAAGTCGTCTTAACGACCTTGCTGTAATCTGTGCCGGCTTCTGCAAGAATCGCCCCAATATTCTTCATTACCTGCTCTGTCTGTCCTACGATATCAGTCGCCTCAACCTCTCCGTTAGCAGGATTAATCGCAATCTGTCCGGAAGAAAACAAAATGTTTCCTACGATAATTCCCTGAGAATAAGGTCCGATTGCGGCAGGTGCATTAGTGGTTTCAATCTTTTTTAACATGTGAATCCTCCTCTTTAAAATAAAACATCCAACTTATTATCATTCTACCTCCGGCTCGTCAAATTCCGCCGTCACATAGAAGCCTCTGGCATTCTCCACGATATCCGCCACGATTCCCTCCTTACTATGCAATCGATTGCGAAAAGGAATGTTTGCCGACATCGCCAACGAAGGATCGATGGTATAATAATAGTTGCTGGGCAATAGTCCTTCGGTCACTGTTATCTTCTGTCCCACCTGCAACAGTCCGGGACGTTCCATCTTAAACTCCATCCTACGCATACGCTCAAGCCTCCATCAAAAAGATATTTTATCAGTTTCAGAGATTTCTTGCAACCCCGAAGGAGGATTTTCTCACCCTTAACGAAACGCTTATGCAATATGCTCAATCACAACAGCATGGGCGATGCCCGGCACGCTCTGTCCTTCATTGAAGCTAGTCTTGCTGAGCAATGCACCGGTGGGCATGAAGAGCACTCTCTTCCAATTTCCTTCCTCCACCTGCTTCAGGATATATGCTGAAAGGGTCACCGCACTACACCCGCAGCCACTGCCTCCGGCATGGGTATCCTGTGTGTCCGCATCGAATATTTCAATGCCGCAATCCATGTGTCTGTCACTGACGTCATATCCTTTTTCTTTTAATAAATCCAGTAAAACTCGCTGTCCTACGGTTCCAAGATCTCCAGTGACAATCTTGTCATAATCTGACGGTTGACTACCCCAGTCCATGAAATGCTGTACTAAAGTATCCGCTGCTGCCGGAGCCATACACGCTCCCATGTTCATAGAATCCTTCAGTCCAAAATCCACAATCTTTCCTACCGTCATGCCCATAATACGCGCTCTTGCTCTACCATACGCTCCGTTTCCTGAAGCAGGGCAGCCTTCTGCTATGCCATCCCGTTCACTGCTTAATACGAAGGCGCCACTGCCTGTCACAGTCCAGGTGGCAGATAAGGGGCGTTGATTGCCATACTCCAGTGGAAAGCGAAACTCCTTCTCTGCACTGGCAAAGTGACTGGAGGTCACACAGACTACCTTTTCGGCAAATCCACCTGCAATACTCATTGCCCCCAATGTAAGTGATTCTCCACAGGTAGAACATGCCCCATACACTCCTAATAGTGGTATCTCATAAGTGGATATACCAAATGATGTGGCTATCGATTGACCAAGCAAGTCACCGGCAAAAATGTAGGAAACCTGATTTTTATCCACTCCTGCCTTCTCCAGAGCAAGATATACCGCATCTTTTTGCAGGCTGCTCTCTGCCTCCTCCCATGTATTACACCCAAACATATCATCTGAACCAATCATGTCAAACAACAGTCCTAATGGTCCCTCGCCCTCCTTGGTGCCAACAATACTGGCACTGGATATAATATATACCGGCTTCTCCAGGCGAATGCTCGCTCTTCCCATGTGCTGTCCCTGTTGAACTTCCTGACTCATACCTGAAATTCTCTCCCTTCTCATTTTTTAAGCAACGTGTTACCTATCAGCTAGCATATCCAGATTTTTCATAAATATAACAAATTCAGCACATAACAAAGCCCGTAAGGTCGCTGTTCCAACGACTTTACGGGCCATATACGGCTCCATCCGGAGCAAAACCTATATTATTCTGCTGCCTCGTACTTCTCACTCTGTGCACGAATCAATTCCGCGTCATCAAAGTAATTAATGCGCATTGCACTCTTTACCTCAGATAAGGTCTGCGCCGCCACCTCGCGGGCAGCTTCGCTGCCCTTCTTGAGAACCTCATACACTGCCGGAATGTCCTTCTCCAGTTCTTTTCTACGATTGCGGATAGGCTCTAGGGTCTCCTGCATGACATTATTCAGGAACTTCTTGACCTTGACATCGCCCAGTCCACCTCTCTGGTAATGCGCTTTCAGCTCGTCAAGATTTGCGTAATCAGGCAGATATCTTTCAAAATGCTCATCCTTACAGAATGCGTCCAGATAAGTAAATACCGTATTGCCCTCCAGATGTCCGGGATCGCTTACCTGCAAATGCAGCGGGTCAGTGTACATGCTCATAATCTTGGTACGCACATCATCCGCACTATCTGCCAGATAAATACAATTCCCCAGGGACTTACTCATCTTCGCTTTTCCGTCGATACCCGGCAATCTCTGACATGCCTCATTCTCCGGAAGCAGCGCTTTCGGGTCTACCAAAACCGGTGCATATACCGTATTGAACTTGTGTACAATTTCCTTGGTCTGTTCAATCATCGGTAGCTGATCTCCGCCAACGGGAACAGTTGTCGCCTTAAATGCAGTGATATCTGCCGCCTGGCTAATCGGATAGGTGAAAAATCCCACCGGAATACTTGCCTCAAAATTACGCATCTGAATCTCACTTTTTACAGTGGGGTTGCGCTGCAATCTGGATACCGTCACCAGATCCATATAATAAAAAGTCAGCTCGCATAGCTCGGAAATCTGGGATTGAATAAACAACGTTGCTTTCTCAGGATCCAACCCGCAGGACATATAGTCCAACGCCACCTCAATAATATTCTGACGAACCTTCTCCGGATTCTCAATATTGTCCGTCAGCGCCTGTGCATCTGCAATCATAATAAAGGTCTTCTTATATTCCCCGGAGTTCTGCAATTCCACACGCCTGCGCAGGCTCCCCACATAATGTCCCACATGCAGTCTCCCTGTAGGTCGGTCTCCGGTCAAAATAATCTTATCCATGTTATTTCTCCATTCCAAGTATTCTTTGTGTACTTACGGATACAAAACCTCATCTGTTCGCACACGTCTATTCTCTATCTTACCATTTTTTTCTCTAATAGGAAATAGTTTTTTGTGAAAAAGCTTCCCTGTGATTACTATACACTCATGAGCAAGCAATGGGCATGCCGATAAAATGCTCAAATGTATCCATTCTCTTCCGGTTAGATGAGAAGTACCAAAAGCCTGAATCAGGAAAGGCACTTCGGTCACTGCCACCTGTAAGCCCAAACCCAGAACGCATGCCACTAACATCAGCCAATTCTCCCATGGCTTGGAGCATAAGACTGATTTTTGCACGTCCCGCATACCCACCGCGTGATAAAGCTGCGACATGCCGAGCACTGTAAACGCATAGGTCTGTGCTTTCGCCAACACTGTCTCCCTCGTCAAAATCTCCGCAATGGATACAAGCGTGACCGGAATACGCTCTGCCCGCAGTATACTCATGGGCAATAACAAAAAGGCAGCCAAACTGATGCAGGCAATTAATATGCCATAAAATACCGTACAAGCTAAGCCCCCTCTGGCAAAAAGACTCTCTTCGCTTCCGCGAGGCGTATTCTGCATCAGGCTCTCTCCATCATTGGCATCCACTCCCAGTGCCAACGCCGGCAGGGAATCCGTGATTAGATTGATCCACAGAATATGACTGGATTTCAAGGGGGAAGCCAATCCGCAAGTGACCGCCACAAACATAGTCATAATTTCACCCAAATTAGAGGAGAGCAGAAAAATGACTGACTTCCGAATATTTTCATAGACGCCCCTCCCCTCCTCAATCGCCTTTTCTATTGTAGCAAAATTATCATCTGTGAGAATCATATCAGATGCCTGCTTTGCCACATCTGTTCCTGTAAGTCCCATAGCGATTCCAATATCCGCCGCCTTAAGTGAGGGGGCATCGTTGACTCCATCTCCTGTCATCGCCACAATCTCTCCCCGCCGTTTAAATCCTTTCACAATACGAACCTTCTGGGCAGGTGAAACTCTCGCAAACACTCTTGTGTGCTCCAGTCGCTTCGTCAGCTCCTCTTCAGAAAGGGCTGACAATTCTACGCCCGTCATACATTGCGTTTCATCCCTTACTATTCCTAGCTGTTTTCCGATGGCATAGGCAGTTTCCACATGATCTCCCGTGATCATCACCGTCTCCACCCCGGCATGCTTAAAGGTCTTCACCGCCTCCGCCGCTTCCGGTCGCGCCGGATCTTTCATGCCTACGATTCCAAGAAGTACAAGCTGTTCCTCGGAAGGTCCATTGACATCCTTTCGCATAGCAATAGCAAGAGTTCGCAATGCCGCTCTGGACATCTCCTCTACAGTCTGCATTGCTCTGCTCTTTTGCGCCTCAGAAAGCCTTATAACACTACCGTTCCAAGCTATGTAGGTACATTTCTGCAACACCTCGTCAGGCGCACCCTTTGTGAAGCTCACCGAGATACCATTTCTCTCTGCTCTATGACAAGTGGTCATCATTTTTCTGTCAGAATCAAAGGATAATTCACTGATGCGCGGCATCTGCCACTCCAGCCTCTCTTTTTCATAACCAAATTTTTGTGCATACTCCAAAAGCGCCAGCTCTGTGGGATCGCCCACACGACTTTCCCCTGATAGCGTCGCATCGTTACAGAGCACCATTGCCTGATAAAAGAAATCGCTTACCGCTCTCTCTTTGTCTCTAAGCAACTTACCGTCTGCCCAACCGGCAACCACCGTCATACGATTCTGGGTAAGCGTTCCCGTTTTATCGGAACACACCACACTGACTGCCCCCAGCGTTTCCACAGAGGGCAGTCTGCGAATGATGGTGTTGACCTTTACCATCTTGGTGACACTAAGCGCCAGACAGATAGTAACCACCGCAGGTAATCCCTCCGGCACGGCAGCCACTGCCAGAGATATGGCAGTAATCAGCATTTCCAGAAGATTGCGCCTCTGCAAAAAAGCAATTCCGAACAGCGCAACACACAACCCCAAAGAGAGAATACTCAGCACCTTTCCCAACTCTCCCAACCGCTTTTGGAGGGGGGTCAGCTCCTCCTTCTCCCCCATAATCTGTGCTGCAATTTTTCCGATTTCTGTTTTCATACCGGTGCAAGTAACGATGCCGGTGCCCCTGCCGTATGTGACCATCGTAGACATATAAGCCATGTTCCTTCGGTCTCCCAGAGGTACCTCCGACTCCCCGAAGCGGAATTTAATCAGGTAGCCTGCATCTTTTTCCACCGGAACGGCTTCACCGGTGAGCGCTGATTCCTCGATTTTCAAGCCCGCACTTTCCACCAGCCGCATGTCCGCCGGTACCATTCCTCCCGCCTCCAGACACACCACATCTCCCGGAACCAGTTCAGAGGCAGAAATCTCCGCTTTCACACCCCCTCTGAGCACCACTGCTCTGGGGCTGGATAACTTTTTCAATGCTTCCAATGCTCTGCGTGCCTTGCCCTCCTGAATCATTCCCACCAGAGCATTCACCAATACTACCACACCGATAATCATTGCATCACTGTATTCCTGCAGCGTAATCGATACGACAGCCGCTGCCAGCAACACATAAATCAATGGGTCGTTTAATTGCTCTAAAAAGCTTTCTACAGGTGTCTTCCTGCGTCCTCCCTGTATTACATTGGCTCCATTTTCCTGCAATCGCCTGACCGCCTCCGACTTGGTCAAGCCCTGCCCGGCATCCGTCTTCAGATTCCGAATCGTCTCCTCAATACTGCGCTGTTCAAACATGGTCTACCTCCCAAGGCTCTCATCACACCTTACAACCCCTTTTTAAGGCTTGTTCAATGACAGTCTATGCGAAGTTGGACAAAACTATGTCTTTTATTCTATTCCTCGTAAAAACAAGCTAACGCACGAATCGCATATCCCACGTCACGCACACCCGCAGTTTCCACCGCCGAGTGCATGGCAAGCTGCGGCATACCAATATCCACACTGGATACGGACACATGCGCGGTCGAAATATTTCCCAGGGTGGAGCCACCTGATATATCTGCCCGATTGGCATAGGACTGATAGGGAACACCCGCATCCTCACAAATTGCTTTCATTCTGGCTGCCGATACCGCATCTGTGGTATATTTCTGTGCGCCATGATACTTAATCACCACGCCGCCGTTGAGATATGGGCGATTCGTAGGATCTGCCTTCTCCGGGTGATTGGGATGCACCGCATGGGCGTTGTCAGCAGAAATCAGAAAACTCTCTGCCAACATCTGCTTATATGCTCCGCCCTCGATTCCCAGAGCTTCCGCCACTCTGGACAAAGCATCCTCAAGAAAAGTAGAATCTGCCCCTTGCTTTGTGCCACTTCCAATTTCCTCATTATCAAAAACAGCACAGACATTGATATACTCCTTGGGTTCACTTTGTAAGAACGCCCGCATCGCTGCATACACACACTGCAAATCATCCAAGCGGGGAGAAAGCAAAAACTCTCCATTTTCGCCCAATACTCTCCCCTTGTCGTGAACATATAGGAACAAGTCATGCCCCAAAATATCGCTTTCCTTAACATCCGCAGCTTTCGCAATTTTTTTAAGCAAAGCGCCCTTTCCCTGACTCTCCACTCCATCTGCAAACAATGGGAGCATATCCACCTGTGGATTGTACTCCACCCCTTTGTTCATATCGCGATTCATATGAATCGCCACATTGGGTATCACAAACAAATCCTTATCCACATTCACCAGTCGAGACACGATTTTGCCATTCTTGCGCAACGCAATTCTCCCCGCCACGGACAAAGGACGATCCAACCATGTAGAAAGAATCATCCCACCATATTTTTCCGTATTAAGCTTAATATAATGATCCTCCACCACCATCTCTGGCGCTTCTTTGACCTTAAAGGTCGGAGAATCGCTATGTGCCGCCACCATATGAAACCCCAAGGGGCTTTGTCCATCAGGTACCCGAAAGGCAATCAAGGAAGAATCATTGCGGATTACATACCCCTTGTCCCCCGGTTGCAGCTTCCAGTCATCTGCCTCCCGCAGCTCCTTGAAGCCTTTTGCCTCTAACTGCTTTTTCACATTGTCCACTGCATGAAAACAGCTAGGGCTTTTCTCTATGAATTCCAACATTTCTCTGGCACATTTCTGCTCTTTTTTCATCAAATGCTCCGCCCCTTATACTCTGTAAACTATGGTCTTCGCCATCTCATCTGCCACATCACTCCCCAATAATTGCCCTACGATGGCAAGCGCAAAATCAATGGACGTCCCCATACCTCTGGAAGTAATCACATGATCCGATATCTCCACCGGTCCTGCCGTCACGTTTGCCCCCTCCAAATGGCTCTCGAAGCTGGGATAGCTGCACGCATTGCGTCCCTTCAGAATCCCTCTATGCCCCAAAATACTGGGAGCCGCACAGATTGCTGCCACATACTGCTCTCCCTCATAAAAAGCATCTACCATCTCCATCAGTCCTGTATGCGCCTCCAAGCCCTCCACACCTGCTTTTCCTCCCGGCAATATCAGCATATCATACTCCGCGGGATTCATCTCTTCAAAAAGCATATCCATGGCAACACTGATCTTATGAGAACCTGTCACAGACCGCTCCCCTGTGACGGATACCATATCAATAGTCAATCCGCATCTGCGGCAGATATCTACCACTGTCAGTGCTTCAATTTCCTCATACCCGGTTGCAAAAAAAATAGCTAACTTATTCATTTTCTAATTGACTCCTTTTCCCTTTGACTGCTGAACTTTAAATATCAGTATACACATTTTTACTATGATTTTCAATTATCTGCTTTAGCTTTTTGTGCAGATATGGTAAAATATTATTACACAAGAACGAACATGAGAGGCAGGATGTACTGTAATGGAAATCGAAAGAAAATTTACTATAAAATCGCTTCCTGATAATCTGGACGACTTTCCGTTTCATCATATCGAGCAGGCGTATCTGAATGTGGACCCTGTGGTACGCGTGCGCAAAGAAGACAATGAATATTATATGACCTACAAGGGCAAAGGTATGTTGGCTCGTGAAGAAAGCAATCTTGGTCTGAATAAGGATGCCTATTACCACCTTCGCAACAAAGCGGATGGGAATATTATTTCCAAAAAAAGATACCTCATCCCTTTAACCCACCCCGGGTTCAAAGCGGGATTTCCCACGCCTCCTGAAGACTATTCTCTCACCATTGAGCTGGATGTCTTTGATCCGCCCTTTGCCCCTCTGATTCTGGCAGAGGTCGAATTCGGAAGCCGGGAAGCAGCAGAAGCGTTTGTTCCTCCCGACTGGTTTGACGAGGACGTGACCTATTGCAAGGAATATCACAATTCCTATCTTGCACTGACTGTGAATTCCGCTGCAAAGGTATTAGATAAGCCCAATCTTGCACACTGTTAAAAACACTGAATAACGGTATGTGTCGCAACGAACGCGACACATACCGCTTTCTTTGTACTGATGACTCCGGACGCTATCTGGTCTCGCCATGTTTCATCGCATATTTTTCACGATACATCGCCTTATCTGCACGCCTTAGCGTATCACCGATATCATAATCAATCCGTCTGTCATAAACCTCGCATCCGCAAGCTATCTGCATATGAATCTGTGTATCGGTGGCATTGAACGCCTCCACTTTGGTATGCATCAGCTTTATTCGTTCACGACACACTGCCAGGCTACAATTACGCATCAGCGCACAAAACTCATCTCCACCGGTTCGATAGCAATTCCCCAGATCGCCAAAGCATTTTTGAATAATCCGGGCACTCTCCCGAATGTAAATATCTCCCTGATCATGTCCCAAGACGTCATTACACTTCTTCAGGTCATTGAGATCAAACATCATGACAATACATTTTTCCTCATTATACTCACCGCTGGCTATCGCCTCCGCATAAGCCGTTCTATTGTACAACCCGGTCAGTTGGTCATGATACGCCACCTCCTCATAATGCAGCGCCCGCATACCAATCGCCATCAGATTCTTGGCATCCTTCAGCGAGGAGAAGCCCAACACTATAATATACACCACAAAACAGAACATTGCCAGAACCGTCACCTCAGAATCCGGAGAAATATAATACCACAAAATATCTGATGCAGCCCCCAGAAAACAGATGAACATTCCTAACAGGTTATTCTTAAGCTTACTATTCCAGCCCTCTGTGTGCCCTTGTACCACAGACAACATCACTGCCAAAGAGATGATCACTACTATAGCGATATGGGTCAAAAATAAGGTCTGACGCAAATCTGCAATACGGAAAATCTGTAAGAAAATAACCACCGCAATCTGTACCAGATTCTCAATACATATCCCATCCCAAATCTTGTGATATTTCTCATTAAACAAATCCTTAATGTAAAGCACAAAGGGAATCCCAATCAGCATCAATGCCATATAGGTCACTTGAGAGATTGCCGGATACCTGATACTCAAGAACCCAAACACTTCCGCATCCGTCAATTTCCACACACCGATCAACACAGAAAAACATCCCAGCTTAACCAACCCATTACCGGCATCTGAATTACGATAATTGATAGATCCGAACATAATATACAGGGCACCTATGAAAATTGCCACCACACTTAAGAAAATATCCGGAACATCCGCCACCACGATCTTCATCAGCACGTCATACCGATTGCCAAAATAAAATTGGGGAACCCACCCCACCGCACTATTGTAGACGGGCGTAATCACAATGCGCAGAATCTTGCCGTTGTCCTCCTGTTGGAAAAAAACACTGTTCCATATACACCCCGGCGACTTACCCAACGCGCTTTGACGAGCCGGCTCCATCTTATAGATTCGCTCATTATCTAAATAAATTTTGACATTCTCATGATAAGTGTAGAACAATAGGAAATTGTAATTCTCGTCCACATCCTGTATCTGAAATGTATACTCCTGCCGAATCCCCGTGGGCGAATTACTATCCTTATAGGTGTCCACCGTATAGTTATTCACCAGATGATACCCAAAATCAGTCGTCTGTTTTACAACATCTAATCGATAACTGACCATCAAGTACAAAAACCAGACCAGCACTCCCATCAGGAAAATGTAATAGAACCTTTCTACCCCTTTTTTCATAAGCACTATACCTTTTCTCGTACCCCAACACTTAGTGTCTGACCAAATGCGCCGGAAGTCCATCTACATACACCGGCAATACCTCTCCCATAATCAACGGCCGCACATAATTCAAAAGTTCCTGCTTGAGCCCACGTCCATCCTCAGTAATCCATCCCAGAGGCACACACTTTTCCCCATTGGCAATATTATGAATATCATATGTTCCCATCTCACAGAAATAGGGGGCTTCCGATATTCTATTCATCACCACCATCACACCTGTCTGACCCTCTACAGCCGCCTTCACCCCATGGCAGCCTGCATTCATTGCCTCATCGATATCTGTGAGCGATGCCATATGGCTAGCAGCTCTCTGCAAAGTCGAAAGCTCGATCGCCCTGGTCTTAAAGCCTGTTCTCTCTGACACAATACCCGCCAGTGTCAGTCCACAGCCGCTCAACTGCTTATGTCCAAATACATCCACACTGTCTGCTCCGCCTCCAAGCTCACAGACAAATCTTCCGTCCGCCAATTTGATACCCTCTGACACAGCGATTACTATCGTATTCTTATGCTTTGCCACCTCTTTGATATGCTCTACAAAGCCATCAATATCAAAAACCTTTTCCGGCAGATAAATAGCATCTGCCCCATCACAATCTTCGCCCTTCGCCAACGCTGCCGCCGCTGTCAGCCAGCCGGCATGACGCCCCATGATTTCCACTAAAAGCACTGTCGGATTTGCCAATCCGGTAGACTGCACATCACGAATGACCTCCTTCAAGGAAGTCGCAATATATTTCGCCGCCGACCCATACCCGGGGCAGTGATCCGTAACAGGCAAATCATTATCCACTGTCTTGGGAATCCCCACAAAACGTTCCTTACGTCCATGACTTGCCGCATAGTCCGACAACATCTTAACCGTATCCATGGAATCATTACCACCGATATAGAAAAAAGCTTCAATGGAAAACTCCTCCATTACTTTAAAAATCAGCTCATACACCTCTTCGTTGCCCGCAAGCTCAGGAAGCTTATATCTACAGGTTCCCAGGAAGGCGGAAGGGGTTCTCTTCAACAATTCTATACTAATTCCCCCATCCAAGTATTCCTCCAGAGAAATCAGATTCCTCTCCAAAAATCCTTGAATTCCATGAACCATTCCATACACATGGGGAACCCCCATATCCTTTGCGGCTTTATATACCCCCGCAACGGAAGCGTTAATCACTGCAGTGGGTCCCCCGGACTGCCCCACCACTATGTTACCCATTATCTTATCCATCTTTTTACATCCCTCATCCTATGTTTCAAACAGTCTCAAAACTTGTATCTATTATATCACTTGCTAATCTCTTCTGGCAACCTCGTTTAGCGAATCAGATACACGAAATAAGCAGCATAGCCAGCCAGCATAACAGCGCCTCCCAAACGGTTCAATCTCTTCCTGGGTAAAACACATATCAAGAGCAAAACTGCTGCTGCCATCGCAGCCACACTATCCACCAAAAAGTCTGCACTATACGCTACCGGCGTAATCAACGCAGTAGTACCTGTCACAAACAGGATATTGAAAATATTACTCCCCACAATATTACCCACAGCAATATCTGATTTTCCTTTTACAGCCGCCGTAGCACTGGTCACAAGCTCCGGCAGAGACGTACCGAATGCCACGATTGTCAAACCGATCAAACGCTCACTCATGCCAAAAATAGTCGCCAGCTTGGTTGCAGCATCTACCGCCAGGTCACTGCCCACCACGATCATAGCTGCGCCTCCTATCACCATCAAAATCAGTAACCATATAGGCAACTCCTTTTCCGGCTTTTCCTCTTCCGCCGCAGCAGGATTCCCCTGTTTTGCCATCTTCAGCAAATATATAAAATATACAATGAAGAATACCCAAAGAATTACTCCCTCTATTCGGCTGACTTGATGATCTGCCAGACCGGTTCCAGCCAATACAGCAGTAACCAGAATCACAAAAGGGATTTCATAGCGCACCGTGGACTTCTGAACCGGGATCGCACGAATGACCGCTGTGATTCCCAGGATCAACAATATATTCATAATATTACTTCCCAGCACATTTCCTATAGTGATTTCCGCACTGCCCTTTGTAGCTGCCGAAATGCTTACTGCCGCTTCCGGAAGGGAAGTTCCCATGGCTACAATGGTCAGACCGATCACCAACTGCGGAATACCGAACTTGTCCGCAATCTTGGAGGCACCCTCCACAAAGAAATCCGCTCCCTTCATGAGTAGCACAAATCCCACCACCAATATCGCTAATTGAATCACTACCTGCATTTTCTTCACTCCATCCTTTTCTCACAAATGAACAAAGACCCTTGAATCATCAAGGGTCTATGCGGATAACAGGACTTGAACCTGCACGGGGTTGCCCACCAGAACCTAAATCTGGCGCGTCTGCCAATTCCGCCATATCCGCTCATATGGGTTGTAATTCATTGCGCACAACCTCGTTTCTATTAAAGCATATCATATCAGCTTTGTCAAGATGACCTAATCCATATCCATCCTTTTCTCTCCAATATGTCGAATAATCTTTTCATTGATACGAATCAGGAAAAACAAGCTCATAGCCACGCTCACCAACTCTGCAATGGGGAAAGCCCACCAGATCAGATTGACATTGCCGCTAAGAGAAAGCAGCTTCGCCACCGGAAGCAACACAAACAACTGTCTCGCAACAGATACGATCATACTATATACGCCATTTCCCAATGCCTGGAACACACTTCCCACCACAATACAAAAACCTGCAAACAAAAAGCTTAAGCAGACTGTGCGCATCGCCGGTATACCGATTTCCAAAAGCTCCGGTGTCGCATTGAAAAATCCGATCAACTGCCCCGGAAATATCTGCATTACAATCAATCCCACCAACATGATAGCCACCGCATACAGAATGCTGCTTTTCATCGTCTTAATCACACGCTCCCTGTTCCCGGCGCCATAATTGTATGCAATAATGGGAACCATTCCGTTGTTCAGTCCGAACACCGGCATAAAGATAAAGCTCTGCAGCTTAAAATAAATCCCAAACACCGTCTGTGCCGCACCAAAGGATAACAGAATCAGATTCATTCCATAGGTCATCACGGAGCCGATTGCCTGCACTACAATAGAAGGAGCTCCGACTTTGTATATCTGTGCAATCAGTTTACCGTTCGGGCGAAAATTTTTGAAGGTAATATGTATCTCTTTATTATATTTCAAATTGAAGAAAACCGCCAGACACGCCGCCACGATCTGTCCTGTTACCGTGGCAAGCGCCGCGCCGGCCACACCCATTTTCGGAAGACCAAAATATCCAAAAATCAATATCGGGTCCAGTATCAGATTGATGATTGCTCCTGCTCCCTGCGTAATCATGGTAAAAAAGGTTTTCCCTGTAGATTGCAAAAGTCTCTCCAGACAGGTCTGCATGAAAATACCCATTCCCAACACACAACATATTGTCAGATAGGTCACACCGTACTCTCTCACCTCCGGGATATCCGTCTGGCTGTTAAAAAATGGACGGCTGATAAAGATACCTATCAGTGCAAACGCAACATAGCTCATCGCCTCAATAAAAATTCCATTGGAAGCTATCATGTTAGCACGTTCAAATTCCTTTTCCCCCAAGGACTTGGACAAAAAGGCATTGACCCCCACCGCGGTTCCCACTGCCACCGCTATCATCAGACTCTGAATCGGGAACGCCAGAGACACCGCCCGCAGCGCATACTCATTAATCTGGGAT
>JAFVDW010000091.1 GCA_017478245.1 Lachnospiraceae bacterium | reverse complement strand
GGCGCTCAGGGTCCGGCGGGCCCGGCAGGGGCGACAGGACCGCAAGGCCCGGCAGGACCGGCAGGAGCAAGAGGACCCATAGGTCCGGCGGGCCCGACGGGAGCGACAGGACCCATAGGACCGGCAGGAGCAACAGGACCGCAAGGCGCGGCAGGTCCGGCAGGAGCAACAGGCCCGGCGGGACCGGCAGGAGCAAGAGGACCCATAGGTCCGGCAGGACCCCAAGGACCGGCAGGGGCAACAGGCCCGGCGGGACCGGCAGGTGGTGTACTGAACTATTCGGATTTCTATGCACTTATGCCCCCTGATAATTCGGCGACAGTTGCACCGGGAACTGATGTGAGTTTCCCCCAAGATGGACCTAACAGTAGCTCAGATATAGCGAGGACGGGGGCAAGTTCATTTAACCTTGCCCGGATTGGAACCTATCTGATATTGTATGAGGTCAGTGTGGACGAAGCAGGGCAGTTGATTGTCACATTAAATGGCAATGATCTTGCCTATACTGTAGCCGGACGTGCAACAGGAGCCTCTCAGATTATTGGGATGGCGATTGTCACAACAACGGTCATAAATTCTATTTTGACAATTCGCAACCCTGCCGGCAATGCGACAGCACTTACGATTACTCCGCTTGCCGGTGGAACACGACCTGTCTCGGCACATTTGGTGATTATTCAGATTCAATGAATGCACGTTAAACGGTCATGTCATCCCAGGGAGAAACCGGGAATCTCGGTTTCTCCAAAAGTTATTATACGAAGGGGCATGACAAATAATCTGTTTTAGTGGTATGCAGACCGGATGATCATAGCTTCCAGAATATCTGCGGCGGGATTGGCGGATCTTGACGCATCATGAATCAGACTGATATTCCGTGTAGGAATTGTTTCGGCGAGGTTGATCTGAAAGACCTTGCTTTTTTTCAAGGATGCCTTGGCATATTCCGGGGAAATGAAGCCGATTCCCATATCGTTGGACACGAAGGAAAGCACCTGATCGGTGGTGGCAGTCTCTACCTCCGGCTCGAAGGGCAGACCGTGAGCGGCAAAAATCTCCTTATAGAATTCATAGGTCTCCGTGCCGCGCCATAGGTTGATGATGGGATACTGTATCAACTCCGCCAGGGAGAGTAGACGTCCTTTCAGATGGGCAAAGGAAGGTCCGGCAATCAGGATGTCCCGGAAGGAATTCAGGACGGTCTGTTGGGGGTCTGTTTTGGTGTCGTAGGTGGTCACAACTGCCATGTCGATCATACCGTTTGTAATGGCGTCAATCAGCTTGGGAGTGGAATCATTGATGATCTGTATCCGGGTATCAGGATACAGGATATGGTAGTCGTGAAGGACAGGGAGGATTTTGTCATGTAATATAATCTCCGTGATACCGATGGAAAATCCGATAGAGATTCGTTCGTTCTGCACATGCTTGGACGCATCAAGCTCAGCCTCGCCCATCTGAAGCTGCTCGTGAGCAGCCTGAACATGGAGGAACAGCTTCTCGCCCTCCGGAGTCAGGGTAACGCCCTTGTTGGAACGGACAAATAATTTACAACCCAGCTCCATTTCCAGATTGTTCATGGTTCTGGTAATATTGGGCTGACTGTTGGTCAGAAGCTTTGCTGCCTTGCTGAAGCTTTTGTATTTTCCCACATAGTAAAATATTTTGTAGTATTCATAGGAAACGGACATGCTGACGCCCTCCTTTGTCATATTTAGCTATACCAATATGATATATCGGATATATCATATATATTTTTTACATATAAACAGAAAAATAGTATAATATAAATGCAATACATAAAGATAAGGAGTACCGTGGCATGCAGATGATGGATGAGTTATTTGAAAAAGTTGTTTATGAATCGAATGACTATAAAGAGATACAAAAGAGCATCGACCATGAGTTGGAGCAGGTGTTGTCAGGCTTGTGCGAACAACAGCAGATTGACCGGGAATCGGTAAGGAATGCCTTCCTGGATGTGCTTTATCATGCAGAACGGGAAATGTTTGGCATGGGCTTTGGATGTGGTGTAAAGCTTATGCACGAAAGCGGTATTGTCTCAAATGATATCCATGATCTTTAATATCTTTACCTTCTGTTCGTCAGAGCAGGAATGCAGCCTCTTAAGCACTTCATTGTCCAAAGGAGAAGTGCTCGTATATTCAGAGGCGAGAATATAATCCACCGTTACATCAAGCGCATTACAAATATTCACCAACGTGGGCAGGGAGATTTTGACACGATGATTCTCAATGTTGCTGATATGGGAAACATTGACATCAGCGGCATTGGCAAGGTACTCCTGCGTCAACCCCCGCGCGATGCGGGTTTCTTTTATTCTTTTGCTGATCAATTCAAAGTTGATTTCCTTCATATGCAAAACCTCCATTAACTGATTGTAATAAATGGTTTGTTATGCTATAATAATCTGACGCTAAATATTATATAGCTATAGAACATATAAGAAAAGAAAAATCAAAGACGAGGTTTCGACATGGAAGAGATGAATACAAAGGAAAAAGAGGAAGCGTGCGATGGGAAAAAGGGACTTCATGTAAATGTGGGGTTGCTTGCAGGGATGCTCTTTGGGGGTATCCTGGGGGCAGTCATTGGTAAAGCAGTTCATGATGTTCCGTTATATACCGGCTTTGGGATGCTGATTGGGATGGCGCTGGTGTTTGATCTGACAGCTCATAGGAAAGGCGATTCAGAAGCAGCCCATGATAAACAGCAGAACCCGGAAGAGAGAAGATAAGGAGCGGTTGGAGGAAGCGATATGTATACACCATCAGAGATAGCGAAAAGATATTCGGAGGCAGGAGCAGCCAAGACCAGGCTGTCCACATCTAAAATGTTTGTGCTGGCAGTATTTGCAGGTATATTTATTGCCTTTGGCGCCTTTGGCAGTCAGGTGGCTGCGGTGAGCGTAGAACCGGCAGCCATTGGTAAGTTTCTTGGAGCGCTGCTTTTCCCGGTGGGATTGCTTATGGTGATTGTGGCGGGGGCGGAGCTTTTTACAGGGAATAGTCTGATTCTTCTCTCAGTATTGGACAAAAAAACAACAGTAGGGGGATTATTGAGAAACTGGGGTATTGTATATTTGGGGAATTTTGTGGGAAGCATTTTTGTGGCAGTTTTGTTGACGTATAGTCATAGTTATTCTATGTTTGGAGGAAAGCTGGCAGAGGCTGTTGTGGCAACAGCCAGCACAAAGGAGTCTCTTGCTTTTACAGATGCGCTGTTGCGTGGTATCCTGTGTAATATTCTGGTGTGTATCTCTGTATGGATTTCATTTGCAGCAGAAGATGCAGCGGGCAAAATACTGGGATTGTTCCTGCCAATCATGCTGTTTGTTGTATCAGGCTATGAGCATTGTGTAGCCAATATGTACTTTATCCCGGCGGGTATTCTGGTATCAGGCGAATATGGTATACCTGATGAAACACTTTCCTGGATGAAGCTTCTGACGAAGAATCTGGTGCCTGTGACATTGGGCAATATCATAGGTGGAGCCTGTATAGTCGGCGCAGGGTACTTTTTTGTCTATCTGCGCAAGGAGCGGGATACAGAAAAATAACTGCACGGAGCATAATGAAAACGGTTGTAGCAATGTTTTTGGTGAATTTTAACAAAAATATTGATTTTATGTGTTGAGATTGATAAAATAGAAATGATGTATTTTGGTAAAATATTTGGAGGTGGTACGCGACTTGGACAAGAAAAAAAGAACCAAAAGCCTGATTATTATGGCGGTGATGATCGTATTGTTCATCATAGGAATCATTCTTTCAAGGCCGTACTCCATCAAGCATGAGACGATTAAGCAAGCCATGCGGGATGCCGTACTGCACGATGAGAACAAGATTCCAATCCTGGGATTGATTGAAGTGGATCCTTCACTGGTGTCCGGCTTCATCGTGACAGGGGTGCTGCTTTTGTTTGCAGCGGCGATTCGTATATTTGCGATTCCCAGATTTCAATATGTTCCGGGTAAATTTCAACTGTTGATTGAGGAGTGGGTAGGCTTCTTTGACAATCTTGCAAAGAGTAACAGCCCACACAAGAACAAAGCACTGGGAGCTTATATCTTTACAGCAGGAACATACATTTTCGTGGGCACCATGTTTGAACTTTTTGGTGTGCAGGGCATTACAACCCAAGGACATTCGGTCTCCCTTCCGGCACCCTTGGCCAATATTAATGGGGCGATTGCAATGGGCTTCTTTTCCTATTTCTTCATCCTGTTTGGCGGTGTGGTGACGAACAAGGTGAAAGGAATCGGATTGGCGTTGAAGGAATTTTCCCTGCCCATATCCATGACCTTCCGTCTCTTCGGAGCGTTATTGTCGGGTATGCTGACGACAGAACTGGTGTATTTTTATATACGCTTAAGCTTTTTCCTACCGGTGGTGGTAGGTGTATTGTTCACTGTGCTGCATGCGTTGATTCAAGCATATGTGTTGACGATGCTGACATCGGTATACTACGGTGAAGTGACGGAGGTTACACAGAAAAAAGAAAGAAAAGAAAAAGCTGCACAGGCGGCAGTTGGAGGAGAAGCATCATGAAGCATTTAAAGAGAATATCTTTGGCATTGGCATTACTTATTGTTACGATGACCATCACCACATTTGTGGGTGCGTCTAAGGTAAACGCAGCAGAAGCAGCTACCGGCGAGGTAGAGATTACGGAGGACGCAGGTAGTGCGGACGCAACCAGCGGCAAAGCCATCGGTGCAGCTATTGCCATCGGTTTGGCAGCAGCAGCCGGCGCCATCGGCATGGGACTGGCCATCGCAAAGTCCAATGAAGGCATTGCGCGCCAACCCGAAGCAGAAGGCAGCATCAGAGCCCTCCTCATGTTGGGTCTGGTATTTATAGAGACCGTCGTAATCTATGCCTTAATCGTAGCAATCTTAATCGTATTTGTCATGTGATGAAGCATTAAGCCATGCAGAAATAGATGGGAAAGGGTGGCGTGGGAGCATGCTCACAAAGCCACACTTACACAGCTATTTCTATAGGGCGCAAGCCCGACACGAAATAAATCGGCTTGCCGATTTATGAGTGAGCATGGCTGAAAGCGATGAGCATGGCTGAAAGCAGGCGAAATATTAGGGCGCAAGAATGGAGGTATATACTATGCCACTAGGTATAGATTTTATGCAAATATTTCTTCATCTGTTTAATGTAGTGGTACTCTTCGGAGGGCTTTACATTCTCTTATATGCACCGGTGAAGAAATTTATGCAGCAGAGAGAAGACCACTATAAGGAAATGGAAGAACAGGCGAAGGCTGCTCTTCAGGATGCGGAGGATATGAAGCATTCTTATGAAGAGAAGCTGCGTAATGTGCAGGATGAAATTGCCGCACAGAAGAAAAAGGCTGCTACAGATCTGGAGCGTGAGAGGCAGGCGGGAACCCGCGATGTCAGAGAAGAGGCTGCCAAGATTATTGCAGATGCGAAGCGCGATGCGGAGAAGAAGCGTAGTGCGATTCTGGATGACGCGAAGTCAGAGATATCTAAGATGATCGTGGAGGCTGCCGAGAAGCTGATGTTGGAAGGCGGCGAGGGCAGCGTGTACGATGCCTTTCTGGATGATGTGGAAAGGAGCACGGTAAATGGCGGAGAATAGAGAAACGCAGACGCAGGCATTTCTGTATTCCTTTGAGGAACCGGACTCCACGCAGCGGATACGTTTTAAGAATTTTTTGAAGAAGAAGTACCACAAGGATTATGAGCTTGTATGGTTGTGCGATGAAAAGATCAAGTCAGGCTTCAAGCTGCTTGTGGGAGATGATATATACGACTGGACCAGAGAGGGACGTCTTCAGCAGTTGAGACAATTCTTGGGAGAATTGGCAGGTAAGGATACCGGTAAGAGCAGCGAGGAACTGATCTCTCTGTTTCGTACGTCTATCGATGAATGGCAACTGCAGGCTGTCGCCGAGGAAGAGGGTAGAGTACTGACCGTCGGAGATGGGATTGTGTTTGCGGAAGGATTGCAAAATGTAGTGTATGGCGAAATCGTCATCTTTGAATCCGGCGTGAAAGGGATGGTGCAGGATTTAAAGCACGGTGCTATCGGTATCATTCTGTTTGGCGATGAAGAGGAAGTAACTGAGGGAAGTATTGTACGCAGAACCGGTAAGACAGCAGGCATCCCCGTAGGTGAGGATTTTGTGGGCAGAGTAGTGGATGCCTTGGGTAATCCCATCGATGGTAAAGGACCCATCAAGACCGATGGCTATCGTGAGATTGAGGCTGCTGCTCCGGCGATTATAGACAGACAGCCGGTAGATACGCCTATGAATACCGGTATTCTCTGTATTGATTCTATGTTCCCCATCGGACGGGGGCAGAGAGAGTTGATTATCGGTGACCGTCAGACAGGCAAGACTGCCATTGCAATAGACACCATTTTAAACCAAAAGAGAAATGGCGTCATCTGTATCTATGTGGCAATCGGGCAGAAGGCGAGCAGTGTTGCGCAGTTGGTGCACACCCTGCGCAGAAGAGGGGCGATGAAGTACACAATCGTGGTGAATGCTTCCGCCAGTGAGTCGGCGCCTATGCAGTATATTGCGCCCTATGCGGGCACTGCGCTTGGCGAGTATTTTATGCACCAGGGAAAAGACGTACTGATTGTATATGACGATCTGTCTAAGCATGCCATCGCGTATCGTTCTATTTCGCTGTTATTGGAGCGTTCCCCTGGTCGTGAGGCATATCCGGGCGATGTATTCTATCTGCATTCCAGATTGTTGGAGAGATCAGCGCACTTGTCAGAGGAGGCGGGTGGAGGCAGTATGACGGCACTGCCCATTGTTGAGACCCAGGCGGGAGATGTATCTGCCTATATTCCGACCAATATCATATCCATCACGGACGGACAGATTTTTCTGGAGAGCGATCTCTTTTTTGCAGGGCAGCGTCCGGCAGTCAATGTGGGACTTTCCGTATCCCGTGTGGGTGGTGCAGCGCAGACCAAGGCGATGAAGAAGGCTTCGGGAAGTATTCGTTTGGATTTGGCGCAGTATCGTGAGATGGAGGTCTTTACACAGTTTGCCAATGATCTGGATGAAGCCACCAAGAGTCAGTTGGCTTATGGTCAGAGCTTGATGCGTCTGCTTAGACAGGAGCAGTCAAAGCCCTATCAGCTTCATGAACAGGTAGTACTGCTTATAGCAGCTACGGCACATGTGATGGAAGGTATTCCACTGGACGATCTGCCGCGGTTCCAGAAAGGTCTTCTGTCCTATATTGCGGTAGAGGAGGCAAATCTGTGTTATCGCATTAATAAAAAAGGTCAGATTACGGATGAGGACAAAGAGAGAATCATCCAATGTGCGAAGGATTATAGAAATATTTATTTGGAAATTAGTGAATAGATTTCAGATCAAGAAGGTAGTTGAGTCGCTATGGCAAATGCAAAGGAGATCAGAGACAGAATCGATAGTGTCTCCAATACGAGAAAGATTACCAATGCAATGTATCTTATTTCCTCTACCAAGCTGCAAAAGGCAAAGCAGGCGTTGAAGGATACGCGCCCCTATTTTCTTCAGCAGGAGCAGGAGATCAAGCGAATATTTCAGAGTGAGGCGGATGTGAACTCTCACTACTTTTATCCCAAAACGGGACGAAAAAAAGCGGAGACATATGCTTATCTGGTCATCACTGCGGACAAGGGATTGGCAGGTGCTTACAACTATAATGTGTTAAAACGGGCACAGGTGGAGATTGAAAAGCATAAAAAAGTGCAGCTCTATGTGGTGGGAGAGTATGGGAGAAGATATTTCTCAAAGCGTGGAATTCCCATAGAGCAGTCATTTCTTTATACTGCGCAGAATCCTACGTTTCGCAGGGCGCGAGAGATTTGTTATACATTGCTTGCAGAGTATGATGCGGGACATGTGGATGAAATCCGCATTATATACAGTGATATGGAGAGCGAGCTGACATCTACGGTAAAGATGGAGCGCTTGCTTCCTTTTGAACGCAAATATTTCCTGACGCCGGAGGAGAAGAAAAATGAGGTGGATGTGCACTTCAAATTCCATCCTTCTGTAACGGAGGTCATTAACCGTTGTATGCCAGGGTATATTGCGGGCTTTATCTATGGAGCGCTGGTGGATAGTTTTTCTGCGGAGCAGAATGCGCGTATGAATGCGATGAGTAATGCAAATCGCAATGCGGAGGAGCTGATTGATAATCTGTCCCTACGCTATAACGGGGTGCGGCAGGCTGCTATCACACAGGAGATCACAGAGGTCTCCGCGGGGGCAAAGGCGCAGAAGGGCAAGCATTAAGGAGATTTATCGGACACCGGCAAATTACGATGAAAAAGGAGGCTGAAAAGTCTTGCAGAATGGTAAAATAGTGCAGGTCCAAGGACCGGTTGTGGATGTAGAGTTTGAAGAGGGCAATCTGCCCCATATCAGAGAAGCACTGACAGTAGAAGTGGCAGGCGAGGTACGGACCATGGAGGTGGCAAGACACTTAGGGCATCATCAGGTCAGATGTATCATGCTGTCCCAAAGTGAGGGGCTGGGACTGGATATGCCGGTGGTACAGACCGGAGCCAGTATACAGGTGCCGGTGGGCAATGTGACCATCGGACGTATGTTTAATGTATTGGGTGATCCCATCGATGGCGGAGAGCCGATTCCTGATTCGGCAGAGCGATGGGAGATTCACAGAAAGGCACCTTCCTTTGCGGAGCAGAACGTGGATGTGGAGCTGTTGGAGACAGGTATCAAGGTTATTGATCTGTTGGAGCCTTATGCCCGTGGCGGTAAGATTGGTCTGTTTGGCGGTGCCGGTGTGGGTAAGACCGTATTGATACAGGAGTTAATTCACAATGTAGCTATGGAGCATGGTGGTTATTCCATCTTCACAGGTGTGGGAGAGCGAAGCAGAGAGGGTAACGATCTCTGGAATGAGATGCAGGAGAGCGGCACCATCGGTAAGACTGCTATGGTATTCGGGCAGATGAATGAATCTCCCGGTGTGCGTATGCGTGTGGCACTGACAGGGCTTACCATGGCAGAGTATTTCCGGGATGTGCAGCATAGAGATGTGCTTTTGTTTATTGATAATATTTTCCGTTTTGTGCAGGCGGGCTCTGAGGTGTCTACATTGCTTGGGCATATGCCTTCTGCGGTAGGCTATCAGCCCACACTGGCACAGGACATGGGTGCATTGCAGGAGCGTATCACTTCTACAAGAGGCGGCTCTGTCACCTCTGTACAGGCGGTATATGTGCCTGCGGATGATTTGACAGACCCGGCTCCTGCTACCACATTCAGCCACCTGGATGCCACCACGGTGTTGTCCAGAAGTATTGTGGAGCAGGGAATCTATCCGGCGGTTGACCCGTTGCGTTCCACCTCCAGAATTTTGGAGCCGGATGTGGTGGGCAAGGAGCATTATCAGACAGCCCGCCGGGTGCAGGAATATCTGCAAAAATACAATGAATTGCAGGATATTATTGCAATTTTGGGTATGGATGAGCTCTCTGATGAGGAACAGCTTATCGTATCGAGAGCGCGTAAAATGATTCGTTTTCTGTCACAGCCCATGTTTGTGGCGGAGAAGTTCACGGGTACCCCCGGCAAATATGTGCCGGTAGCGGAGACTGTCCGCGGGTTCAAGGAAATCCTGGAAGGAAAGCACGATGAGCTGCCGGAGGCTGCTTTTTACAATGTTGGAACCATTGATGATGCGATAGAGAAGGCGAAGAGACTGTGACTAGAACATTTCATTTACGAATTTATGAATCCAGTAGAACATTCTGTGAGGGAGAGGCTGAGCTTGTGGTCGTCCCTACGGTGGACGGTGAATATGGCGTGATGGCTCATCATGAAAATATCGTAGTGTCCATTATTCCGGGACAGATGAAGTATCGGATGACGGGAGAAGAAGCCAGATATGCCTCGGTGTCCTCCGGTATGATGCGCGTGGAGAACAATGATGTATTGATTCTGGTGGACTCTGCGGAGCGTCCTGAGGAGATTGACGTGGTGCGCGCCCAGGAGGAAGAGGAAGCTGCCAGAGAGGCGATGCTGCAGAAGCGTAGTATTCAGGAGTATGTGCTTGCGGAGGCGACCTTGCAGCGTGCTATGAATCGTCTGAAGGTGAAGAGAAGATCTTCATAAATACGCACAGTTTTATCTATAGGAACATTTTCGAGGTGCTTATTTTGAATAAAATAGTAAAGAAGGAATACTCCGAAGATAAAAAAGGTAGAATGGCAAATTTGGAATTGCTCAGATGCCTTGCCATGATGATGGTGGTGGTATTACATTTTTTGGGAAAAGGAAACCTGCTGGGAGATCTGGCTGCGGGCAAGATAGGAAATGTGGGTACGGCAGCCTGGCTGCTGGAAGCATTTTGTATTGTTGCTGTCAACCTCTATATGATGATCAGCGGTTTCTTTTTGTGCGAATCAAGCTTCAAGCTCAGCAGACTGTTAAAGCTGGTTCTACAGGTATGGAGTTATTCTGTGGGTGTAGGTCTTGTGGCGGTTCTGTTGGGATTCGTACCGGAGGGAGAGCGTGGCACCTTTTATTTTCTGCAGTTGTTATTCCCCATATCCATGGGGCATTATTGGTTTTTAACGGCTTATATATTCCTGTATCTGCTCACTCCCTTTTTGACCATTGCAGTACAGCGGATGACGAAGGAGCAGTTGCGAACGGCAGTGATACTTCTTCTGGTGGTGTTTTGCGGAATGAAGTCTATTCTGCCGGTGCGGTTGGAGATGGATAGTAAGGGGTATGACTGTCTCTGGTACATTTGTGTCTTTTTGACGGCGGCATATCTGAGGAGATACGGTATGCCGAGCCTGGAAAGGGGACATCGGGCACTGGTCTTATATGTACTGAGTGTGTTAGGCATTTTTGCAGAGCTAATGTGTCTGCATGTGCTCTATGGAAAAACAGGAAAACTGGGATTGCTTCTGACTGTCAGTGTGGAATACAATCACATCTTGCCTTTTTTGGCAGCAGTTGGCTTGTTTATAAGCTTTTTGAAGATACAGCTTACCGGTTCTTTCGCGCGTCTGGTGTGCAGGATCGCACCATATACCTTGGGGGTGTATCTGCTACACGAAAATCTGGGTGTGCGGAATGTATGGCAGTCTTGGTTTGGGGCGGAGCGGATCGCTTCTGTATGGGAACTGGTTTTCAGAACCTGCATGGCAGTAGTTGTGATGTTCTCTGCGGGGATTGCAGTGGATTGGCTGCGTGCTATTTTGATGAGGGGGCTGCATGGTGTGCTCGTACATGTTGGAGGATATCGAAAGCTGATGGAGGGAATTGGCAGGGGCGATACACGATTTCGACAACAGTCCAAGGAATGAAATAAAAGCATGAGACAAAAACAGATAGTTTGGGGGACTTAGATGAAATTTCTAAAGAGCAGGCAAGCACAGAATATATTGGATAATCTTTTTCTAGTGATATTATTGTTGTATCCTATGCGCCATGTGCATATAGGTATCGATTTATGGGATACGGGCTATAACTATGCCAATTTTGTCTATATGGGGACGCGTCATATGGATTCGATGTGGCTGTTTTCTACTTATCTTGCCAATGCACTGGGGCATCTTTTTACAATGCTTCCCGGTGGACAAAGCCTGGTAGGGTTGAATATTTACACGGGTCTGCTAGTGAGCGTGCTGGCGGGGATGGGGTATTTCTTTGCGACAAGAGCTTTGCAGATGGAAAAGTGGGTTGCATTTTTCGGTGAAATTGCAGCACTGAGTCTGTGTTGGTGCCCCACAGCGAAGCTGTATGACTATTTGAGCTATGTACTGTTTACGGCGTGCGTTATTCTGCTGTATAAAGGATTGACAAAGGGAAAAATGGTACTGTTGGCAGTTGCCGGTGTCTGTCTGGGAATGAATATTTTTGTACGGTTTTCCAATCTGCCGCAGATGGTGTTAATCGTGGCTGTATGGGTCTATGCAGCGTTGGAGGAGCGGGAGAACAAGAGGAATACCAGTGTGCGGGCAATCCTGCACGGCGGCTTTATGCGGGGGCTTGGTTATACGGAATGGTGCGTGGGAGGTTATCTTACCGCTGTGATTGTCATGTTTGCATATCTGCATGTGCGGTATGGGTTAGACAATTATTTTAATGGTATTCGCAGATTGCTGGGCATGACAGATAATGCAACAGATTATAAGGCATCCTCTATGGTACTGTCTATTGTGAAGACCTACCTGGTAAATACCTACTGGATGAACCGTTTGGCACTGATTGCGTTGGTAGGAATGGTAGTATGGGGATTGATACAGACGGTGATGGAGCATTGGACTTTTCTGAAGGAGAGAGAGAAGCTGTGTAAGGTGGTGCAAGCCGTGTTGTGTGCAGGCTGGGGTATCATTTCACTGGGAACCATCTGGTGGTTATGGTCCAGAGACTTTTTTTCGTTTTTGTATTATAGTTATGATTCCATGTTACTGCCGGGCATATTGTTTTTGATGTTGACGATGGTGATTGCTGTGATTAGAATCCTCCATAGGAGAAGCAGCAAGGAGGAAAGGCTTCTGGGGGGACTGATGATTCTGGTGGTGCTTGTGACTTCTATTGGAAGCAATAACAATGTGTATCCAAGCCTAAACAATTTGTTTCTGGTGGCGCCATGCACCTTGTGGTGGTGTCTGCGCTTTGTGCGGGATGTGAAGGCGTGTCGCCTGGGCAAGTGGCAGCTAGTGTGTGATCCGGCTGCGGCAAAAGGCGTTTTACTGGCATTTCTGGGACTATTTATGGTGCAGAGTGTACTGTTTGGCAGCGTGTTTGTATTTGCGGAAGGCACCGGTGTACAGAATCCCACTGCGAAGGTCACCGGGAATCCGGTGCTGCAGGGTGTGGTGATGAACAGCGAGAGAGCCCGGTGGATGCAGGAAATCAGTGATTATGTGGAAGAGAATGAGTTACAGGGCAGAGAAGTGGTGCTCTATGGTAAGATTCCAGCCATGTCTTTCTATTTGCAGATGCCTGCCGCATTTAATCCATGGCCTGATTTGGCTTCCTATAATCTGGAAACTATGCAGGACGATATGGAATTGCTACGCAAAGAGATTGAGAAGGAGGAAGTGGAACGCCCGATTGTGATTGCGGAGAATATCTATGGACAGTATACAGAGGGGAATAAGCTTGCGCTTGTCAGAATGGGATTGGATGAGGATTACATACAAGTAATCATGGATGATCCTAAGTGGCGTATGATAACAGATTTCATGAGGGATTTTGACTACGAACTGACCTTTCAAAATGACAAATTTATGGTGTGGCAGTAGAGGTGCTTTGGGGAGCGCTTGCGGCAGCCTGAAGGAGAAGCTTAAAAAGAGAAAAAGATAGTCGTCTGAATGATACATGCAACGACTATCTTTTTTGTGTTTTATTGTAACGCCATAGTAAGTGCGCCAAAAACCGGCAGGCTTACAGTAATTGTAATCCTTTTCTTTGGGCTTCCTGCAGGGTTTCCTCAGGCCACAGAGAGCTTTGCACCTCGCCGATGTGCGCCTTGCGCAGGAAGAACATACAGATACGGGACTGTCCGATTCCTCCGCCGATGGTGAGTGGAAGCTCATCGTTGATGATCGCCTGATGGAAAGGAAGCTTTGCACGTTCGGGGCAGCCTGCTTTGTCAAGCTGGGAGAGCAATGCTTCTTTGTCCACGCGGATACCCATACTGGAGAGCTCCAGTGCTATATCCAGAACCGGATAGTATACCACAATATCTGCATTCAATGCCCAGTCATCGTAGTCCGGGGCACGCCCGTCATGAGGTTCGCCGTTCTCCAGCTTGTCGCCGATCTGCATGATGCAGACAGCGCCTTTGGCTTTGGCTATGTAATACTCTCGTTCTTTAGGGCTGTATTCGGGGAACATTTCCTCCAACTCGGAAGTGGTGATGAAGAAAATATCATGGGGCAGAATCTCATCGATGTAATCATAATGGATTGCCATGAATTTCTCGGTTTTGCGCAGTACCTTATATACAGTGCGCACAGTATCCTTCAAAGTTTCTATATTGCGAGTTTCGGGGGTGATGATTTTCTCCCAATCCCACTGATCTACATAGATAGAGTGTACGTTGTCTGCCTCCTCGTCCCGGCGGATCGCACTCATATCTGTGTAAAGCCCCTCGCCGGCAGCAAAGCCGTATTTTTTCAGAGCGTAGCGCTTCCATTTTGCAAGGGAGTGTACAATCTCAGCCTGGCGACCATTCTGATGTAAAATATCAAAAGTAACCGGACGCTCTACTCCGTTTAAGTTGTCATTTAAGCCCGATGCAGGATCCACAAACAAGGGAGCGGAGACACGCAAAAGGTGCAGTCTCTCAGCTAACAGAGTCTGAAAAAAATCCTTGACAGTCTTGATTGCCACCTGTGTCTCATACAGGTTTAACTGGGATTTGTAATCTTCAGGTATTTGAAAACTTGACATAATCGTAAACCTACTTTCTTAAAGTTATTCCTACCTTTCTATTTAACTGCTTTTTGGCTCAATTTGCAATAGTTTTTTGGTGAATATAGCAAATTCGCCGAATACCCTATAATGAAATAAACCTCGCCTCGTAGAGGCGGCTCATGCGAAGCAGGAGCAGATTTATGAATGAAAGGCCAAACTGTTACAATTCGGTATCAGAAAACAGCATATGCAATCATGTGAGAATAGGTCTTGCACAAGAAGAACATATGTGCTATTCTAATAACAGAACAAATGTTCTTATAACTCTGATAAGGCGATGACATAAGGGCTGTTCTAAGGTGGTATGGAGTTTTTGAGAGATTGTGACAGGAGAGGCAGATGGAGTATTTGGAGACAGGGCGGGAGATGTCCCTGATGGAGAAATTAGGTATATTGGGTGCTGCGGCGAAGTATGATGTGGCGTGTACCTCCAGCGGCGTGGAGAGAAAGGGCAATGGGCAGTCGGTAGGGAATTGTGTGGCAGGGGGAATCTGTCACAGCTTTGCAGCGGATGGCAGATGTATTTCCTTGTTGAAGATTCTGCTTACCAATGAATGTATTTTTGATTGTAAATATTGTATGAATCGATGCTCCAATGATGTGCCGCGGGCGGCTTTCACTCCGGAGGAAATTTGTACGCTGACCATGGAATTCTACCGCAGGAATTACATAGAAGGACTGTTCCTAAGCTCCGGGATACTACAGAGTCCAAGCTATACTATGGAGCTGATCTACCGGACAGTTTTACTCTTGCGAAGACGTTATCATTTTAACGGCTATATACATGTAAAGGCGATTCCAGGTGCAGATGGGGAGATTATCAGACAGACTGGATTTCTGGTGGATCGTATGAGTGTGAATTTAGAGCTGCCCACTGCAGAAGGGCTGCATGCTTTGGCACCTAATAAACATCGTAAAACGATTTTGACACCCATGAGGCAGATTCAGAATGGGATACAGAGCAATCAGGAGGAGCTGGTGCTGTATCGTCATGCACCCCGATTCGTTGCAGCAGGGCAATCAACCCAGATGATCATTGGCGCTACACCGGAGAATGATTATCAGATTATCCATGTGGCGGAGAATCTGTATCAGAGGTTTGCCTTAAAGAGGGTTTTCTACTCCGCCTTTGTCAACGTGAATGAGGATAAAAGTCTGCCTTCCCTTCCCGGCGGACCGCCTCTTTTGCGGGAGCATAGATTGTATCAGGCGGATTGGCTGCTTCGGTTTTACGGGTTTGAGGCAAGTGAATTGTTGGATGAGAGGAGACCCTTCTTTAATGTGATGCTGGACCCTAAGGAGGATTGGGCGGTGCGGCATCTGGAGGAGTTCCCGGTGGAGATCAATCGTGCCTCTTATCAGAAGCTGCTCAGAGTACCCGGGATTGGGGTGAAGAGTGCACAGAGAATCATAGCAGCCAGGAGAGGGGTCAAACTGACGTTTGCAGACCTAAAAAAGCTGGGAGTGGTATTAAAGCGCGCTTTGTATTTTATTACTTGCAATGGACGCATGATGTATCCTACCAAGCTGGAGGAGGATTACATTGTACGGAATCTGACCAGTGAGAAGGAGCGCATACGGTTTGGCAGCGACGGGATGACCTATAAGCAGATGTCATTATTTGACGACGGAGTGTTTGAGAGACCGGTGGAGCGTACAGAAGCACTGCATACGGCGGTGGGGATTCTATGAACAAGGACATAGATATAGGTGTAAGCAGATAATAGTACGATTTTGCAAATATTGAATCAGGTTAAAAGGAGAAGGAGCAAGATGAGAGTGTATCAGTGTGAGGATTCGATAGAAGGTGTGTTTACAGCTATCTACAACGCCTATGAGGACAGGAGTAATCCGATGGATACGAGGCTTAGCCTTACAGAGGAATTGTTATTATTTGCGGAATACAGAGCAGTGGTGACAAATACAGGAAAGGCGATCAAGGTGGCTGATACGCTGCGGCGCAGATTTGGGGAGGAGAATTACTTTTGGATCTGTCTGGCGCTTTCGGCAGAGGATGAGGAGAAGGCGCAGGCGGTGTATCGCACGGTGGTGCATGGCTTGACAGTGAACAGCAGACCGGAACATCTGTATGATCATCTGGCAGATGCAGATGTGCACAAGGTGTTTGCACTGGGGCGTAATGCCAATTATGAGTATCTGCACATGAGAGGCTTTTTGCGCTTTGAGGAGTTGGAGGGAAATGTCTTGTATGCCGAAATGGGACCGAAGAATAATCTCATGACCTTTTTGATGCCTCATTTTGCTGATAGACTGCCAATGGAGCATTTTCTGATCTATGATGAGAAGAGACATTTGTATGGCGTACATCCGGCAGGAAGGGACTGGTACCTGGTGCAGGGAGAAATGCCGGATATGAAGGAATTGAGTGGAGCAGCCAGAGATAAAGCCCACGCAGGAGAAGTGGATTATCAAGAATTATTCCGTTATTTCTGTGAAAAAATAGGGGTGGAAGAGCGACGTAATCCAGAATTACAGCGCAATATGCTGCCGTTACGTTTTCGGGGATATATGACTGAATTTCAAAAGTAGCAAATTAGGAAGGAATTGTGCTTTTTGAAGAGGAAGAAAGTAAATAGAGGAGTTTGACTGGAAGAAAGGGATGGAATATACTGTCATTAATACACAGTATGTTTAGTCTATAAAGAAGGCGAGGAAAACCAGATGGACACACAGTTGGAGCAAAGAAGGGCGGATAACGGAGAAAGCTATATTGAATTGCCGAAGGGCGAAATCCGGATATCTGTCAGGAATCTGGTGGAATTTATCCTGCGTCATGGGGACATTGATAATCGCAGACAGGGGGCTCCGGACAATGCCATGCAGGAAGGAAGTCGTATCCATCGCATGATTCAGAGACGTATGGGGGCGGAATATACGGCGGAGGTGCCGCTTAGATATACAGAGGAGACACAGCAGTATGTGTTGGTGGTAGAAGGTCGCGCGGACGGTATCATTGAGCAGTCAGGGGAGATTGTCATTGACGAAATCAAAGGAACCTATCGGGAATTGGGACGTATGAGAGAGCCGGTGCCGGTACATCTGGCACAGGCAAAGTGTTATGCCTATATGTATGGTCTGCAAAGAGAATGCAAGGAAATCCGGGTACGGATGACTTACTGTAACATTGAGACCGAGGACATCCGCTATTTTTATGAGGATTATGAATTTGAAGAGCTCAAACAATGGTTTCAGGAGCTGGTGTCCGCATATCGCAAATGGGCTGACTATTCCTGGCAATGGAAACAAATCAGACAGGCTTCCATAGAAAACCTTCCATTTCCATTTACTTATCGAAGGGGACAAAAGGAGCTGGTATCCTATGTCTATCAGACCATTTATCACAGAAGAAAATTGTTTTTAGAGGCACCCACGGGGGTGGGGAAGACTATCGCCACAGTGTTCCCGGCGCTCAAGGCAATGGGGAAGGGAATGGGAGAGAAGCTCTTCTACCTCACTGCCAAGACTATCACCGGTACAGTAGCGGAGGATACTTTGTCGCTCTTGCGGAAGAAAGGGCTTCATTTCAAGAGTGTGGCGTTGACCGCCAAAGACAAAATCTGTTTTATGGACAAGCCCGACTGTAATCCGGAGAGCTGCCCTTTTGCTAAAGGACATTACGACAGAGTGAATGATGCTATATTTGATCTGCTCACATCAAAGGAAAGCTTTTCCAGAGAAGCCATCGCCGAGTACGCCCGGAAATATCAGGTCTGTCCCTTTGAGCTGTGTCTGGATTTAAGCATGTTCGCTGATGGTATTATTGGAGATTACAATTACCTGTTCGACCCCCATGTAAGTCTGAAACGATATTTTGCAGAAAGTGTAGGGGAGGAATACCTCTTTCTGGTGGATGAGGCACACAATCTGTTGGAGCGGGGGAGAGAGATGTACAGTGCCTCGTTGTGGAAAGAGGACTTCCTGGAATTGCGACGGGAAATAAAAAAGACAATAGCGTCGGAATACTTGAAAAGTGCTGAAAAATCTGAAGTTGAAGGGCAAATGACATTAGAAATGACAGATGTATCAGAAATATCGATGATGTCGAGAGAATATGCTTATCATCAAGGACGGAAAGGGGGAAGGAGTATCTTTGTCCGCAAGGGCTATGCAGAAAAGTTGGAATATCAGTTGGGAAAATGCAATGAAAAGCTGTTGGAGCTTAAGAGAGAATGTGGAAACTATCGAATACTTACCGATATAGAAGGTTTTGTGAAGCCTTTGATGCGATTGCATAGCTGTTTGGATGAATACCTGGATGAGCAGGAGGAGACGAAGTTAGAGGTGCGGGATCAACTGTTGGAATTTTTCTTTGCGGTATCACATTTTTTGGATATCTACGACCGACTGGATGAGCATTATGTGATTTATACCCAGTTGGATGAAGAAAAAGACCTCTTACTGAAGCTTTTTTGCGTAAATCCGGCTAAAAATCTGAAAGAATGTCTAGCGAAGGGAAGGAGCAGTATTTTATTTTCCGCAACATTTCTTCCGATACAGTATTATAAAGGCTTGTTGGGAGGAGAGAAGGAAGATTATGAAGTCTATGCAAAATCGGTGTTTGACCCGGACAAGCGGGGGATATTCATTGCGAGAGATGTGACAAGCAAGTACACCCGGCGTTCAGAGGAGGAATATTATCGGATTGCTCGCTATATCAGTGAAATTGTGGGGGCGAAGGAGGGAAATTATATGGTTTTTTGTCCCTCCTATGCCTTCCTGCAGACAATTTATGATTATTATATTGAATATTTTCAGTCCGAACATCAGGAGTGTATCATTCAGCAGGAATATATGAAGGAAGCGGATCGAGAAGCATTTCTAGCCAGATTTCGTGGGAATGAAGCATGCGATCTGCAGGCTAAGATTGCCATAGATATCGAGGTGGAAGAAGGAGGAGAGTCCTTGATTGGTTTTTGTGTGCTGGGTGGTATTTTCGGAGAGGGGATAGACCTGAAGGAAGATAGCCTGATTGGAGCTGTTATTGTGGGAACCGGGCTTCCGCAAGTGTGTGTGGAGAGAGAAATATTGAAAGGATATTTTGATGAAGAGGGCGAAAATGGATTTGATTATTCCTATCGCTATCCGCGAATGAATAAAGTGTTGCAGGCGGCGGGCAGGGTTATTCGTACTGTGGCGGATGTGGGAATTGTAGTGCTTTTGGATGAACGGTTTCTGCAACCGGCTTATCGCAGGCTGTTTCCGCGTGAATGGGAACAGCTTGAGACTGTGAATATCAACAGTGTAGAGACCGCAGTTACCCAATTTTGGAAACGATATTAAGCACAATAAATAATGATAAATAGAATCACAAATTAAAGTTTTTTATTTGCAAGAAATGACGCCATAATTTCCGTAGATTGACGGTCAAAAAAACAAACAAACGACAAGTGTGCAAATGTGGATAACTCTGTGGATTTTGTGGATTTCTATAAAAAAATCATTCAAAAGTGACATTGTGTTCACTGGAATTGAATAACAAGTGTTTGCAAGGAATCCTGCAGCGGTACTAAGGTGGTCAATGGTTGAGAAGAAGGCAAAAATAAGGTATAATATTTCTGCTGATATGAGGATTATACAAAGGAGTGGAAAGCGATGTGGGCATATGAAAGTGTATTTTATCAAATTTATCCGTTAGGGTTCTGTGGGGCTCCATTTGAGAACGATGGTGTTCTGGAGCACAGGATATTAAAAGTGAAGGAGTGGATACCCCATATGAAGCAGTTGGGAGTGAATGCTGTGTATTTTTCTCCCATCTTTGAATCGGACACCCATGGATACAATACAAGAGATTATAGGAAATTGGATGTGCGACTGGGAACGAATGAGGATTTTAAAGAAGTCTGCGATGCCCTTCATGAGGAGGGGATTCGAGTGGTGTTGGATGGTGTATTTAATCATGTAGGGCGTGGTTTTGGTCCTTTTCAGGATGTTTTACAGTACAGAGAGTCATCGGGGTATGTGAGTTGGTTCCATCGGATTGCCTTCGATGGTAATTCCCATTATAATGATGGGCTTTGGTATGAGGGCTGGGAAGGCAATTATGACCTGGTGAAGCTGAATCTATATAATGAAGATGTGGTGCAATATCTCTTTGAGAGTATTCGCTTCTGGGTGGAGGAATTCGGAATCGATGGATTGCGTCTGGATGTGGCATATTGTTTGCCGGAGGATTTTGTCCGCAGACTACGCTCCTTTACGCAGGGCTTGAAAGAGGACTTTTATTTGTTGGGAGAGATGCTGCATGGAGATTATAATCGTCTGATGAACGACGCAATGCTGCATTCTGCTACGAATTATGAGTGTTACAAGGGGTTGCACAGCAGCTTCAATAGTTTGAACATGTTTGAAATCAATCATTCCCTGCTGCGTCAGTTCGGACCGGAGAATTGGACGCTGTACAAGGGGAAGCATCTGTTGTCCTTTGTGGATAATCATGATGTGACCAGAGTGGCAAGTATTCTGCAAAATGAGAGGCATCTGCCGCTCATATATGCGTTGATGTTTGGTATGCCCGGAATTCCCTGTGTATACTACGGCAGCGAATGGGGAGCAAAGGCAAGAAAGGAAGAGGGGGATCCTGCGCTGCGTCCTTGTTTTGAGGCACCTGCGTGGAATGAATTGACGGAGTGGATCGCGCAACTTACCGTAGCAAAGAAGAATAGCAATGCGCTGAATTATGGGGCTTTTCGTTCGGTGCTGTTGACCAATAAGCAGTGTATTTTTGAGAGAAAGACAGACACGGAGCGTGTGTTGGTAGCAATCAATGCGGATGGAGAGGATTTTATGGCACATTTTGATGCCGGATGTGGCATGGCGGTGGATTTGATAAATGGCAAGGAGCATGATTTTGGCGGGGGGAGCCTGCTTCCCGCATACAGCGCGTTCTTTTGGAAAATGGAGCACTGATTGTAACGAGATAGGTTTCAAGACATAGGATAAATAAAAGGACTTCATAAAATGGCAATATAAAATTTCTGAGAATTTTAGTTGACAAATAATATTATATGCCGTATAGTATGTGTGATAGCAATACTATACGGCATATAATATTGCACAAAAATATAATAACCCATCTTGAAAAATGGATGATAAGAGGTGAGAAAATGGTATTTAACACAGGAGCAGCATTGCTGGATGCCATTGTGCTGGCCATCGTCTCCAAGGAGCCGGAGGGCACTTACGGTTACAAGATTACACAGGAAGTGCGGCAGGTGATTGAGCTGTCTGAGTCCACATTATATCCGGTGTTGAGGAGATTGCAGAAGGATGAATGTCTGGAAGTGTACGACATGGAGTGTGCTGGCAGAAACAGGCGGTATTATAAGATTACCAGCAGGGGCTGGGCACAGCTTAGGCTGTATGAGAGCGAGTGGAGAAGCTATGCGGATAAGATTACAGGGCTGTTTGAGGGTAAGATAGAATTTGAGGGAAAGGATGGAAGCGCGCTATAAAATAGCAGGTGAAAAGCAGCGCAGCAATGAGGAGAAAAATGAACAGAACAGAATTTATGAGACAATTAGAAAATCTGCTTCAGAACATATCCCCGGAAGAGAGAGCGGAGGCATTGCAGTATTACAATGACTATTTTGATGATGCAGGTGCGGAGAAAGAACAGGAAGTGCTGGAGGCTTTGGGGGATCCTATAAAAGTGGCTGAAAATATCAAGCAGGATATTTATGCGAGTGGCAATGGTGATGACAGCAAGACCATAGCCTGGGATAAGGCATTGGTAGAATATGGACAGCAGCCCCAGAGGAATTTCAATGAGAATTCATGGGCAGATACAACGGATTATACGCCAAGTGTACAGAAGAAAGAGGGATTGCCCACCTGGGTAATCATATTGATTGTATTAGCCTGTGTGTGTTTGGCACCGGCGTTTTTGGGAGTCGGCGCAGGAGTGCTGGGTACATTGTTTTGCATTCTGATAGCGTGGTTTGCATGTATTTTTGCTTTTGGTTTAACTGTAGTCGTAATGTTTGCAGTAGCGGTTGGTTTAGTGATAGCTGCGGTGCTGTGTCTTGGGACATCGCCCCTGGTGAGTTTAGCGGTGTTTGCAGTAGCGCTAATCTGTTTAGGAGTCGGAATTCTTTTTATGATGCTGACCGTAGCTATGGCGGGGATTGCTACGCCTGCCATTTTCAAAGGTATTGCGGCACTGTTTAGAAAGATATTTGGCAAGAGGGAGGTTGGAGAATGAAAAAGTTTATGAAACGGTCTGCTATTCTTGCGTTAGCTTTGATTCTGGCGGGTGTGCTGATCAGTGTGACAGCAACCAGTATTGTCGGAGCAGAAAGAATAGATGAAGTGGTGGCACAGTCTACAGATGGAAGGGTACATATGAACCTGAATCCGTTTAGTGATGCGTTTGGGATTTCTGTGTTAGAGAATGGAGTGATTAGCAATGGTAGTGAGGTTGCAGTAGACTTTGACTCTGATTATAAGATTTATACAGGGGATGTAGAGAAGTTCCGTCTGGGCAGCAATGTATCAGAGCTGTTGATGGATGTAGGAAACTGCGAACTGATATGGAAGCCCTCTGATGATGAAAATTTTTATGTGGAGGCGAAAGCAGCAGGGAAGCTGCAGGCTTATGTAGAGGATGAGGAATTATTCGTGAAAGCCGCGAAGAAGGGTATGAAAAAGGTGGCTCATAACTGTAAAATAACGCTTTATGTGCCTGAGGAATATTTCTTTGACAGGGTAGTGGTATCTTTGGGAGCCGGAATGTTAAATCTGGGAAAGGTGTATGCCAAGGTGGTGGATTTGGAGCTTGGTGCCGGACAGATTGAAATGGAATATCTGAAAGCGGAGGATTGTTCCATTGAGGTTGGTATGGGCGAGGTTCAGGTGCAGGATATGGATGTAGATACGTTGGATGTGGAAGTGGGTATGGGAGCCGTACATTTGGCAGGTGACATCCATGAAAAGGCTGAGTTGGAATGCGCGATGGGGCAGTTGGAGCTGACAGTAGAGGGCAGTGAAGACGATTTCAATTATGAGGTGAACGCTGCCATGGGAAATCTTACCATTGGAAAACAATCCTTCAGTGGTCTGGGAAGCAGCAGAACTGTGGATAATGACGCGGATAAAAATATGCAGTTAGATTGTTCCATGGGGAATTTGAATGTCCTATTTACAAGGTAGGAAAAAAGAGATATTTCTTTGAAATCATATAAAAAGCCCATCAAGCTTGTCAATGTCATTGAGCTAAGGACTACAATAGTTAAGGGATAATGGAGCACTCCACTATCCCTTAACTACTGTGTCAAATCGGTATTGCTTGTTTAGTTAATTGACTTTTTTAAATTTCTGTGACCATTTTTGCCTTTTGGTTGTCTTTTTTATCAAAACCGCTTATACTTAATTAAACGCTAAGAGGGAGAGAGGTTATGCGAAGGAATGGCTATGTAACAGCAGGTAATACAGAAATGTACTATGTTTCCTTTGGCAGTGACCGCAAAAAAACTGGTTGTTCTACCAGGACTTTCGGATGGCTTGACAACGGTAAAAGGTAAGGCATGGATACTGTCGTCGCCTTATAGGAAATTTTTTCATGACGATACAGTGTATATGTTCAGCAGAAAGAACAAAATGCCAGACGGATATACCATAAGGGATATGGCAAATGATCAGGTTCTGGCTATGAGGTGCCTTGGAATTGAACAGACGTATCTTCTCGGTGTTTCTCAAGGAGGCATGATTTCTCAATATATTGCAATAGACCATCCGAAGATGGTGATTAAACTGCTCCTTGCGGTTACGGCTCCAAACGCGAATGGCGTTGTGAAAGAAGCCGTTTCCGGTTGGAACGATATGGCTAATCCTGGGATTCGATTCGCGAGCTGAGTTATCAAAGATTAGCTGCAAGACAATGATTATCGCTGGAGATGATGATAATATTGTTGGTAACGATGCTCCTTATGACTTGAACAGGGGGATTGCCAAGAGTGAACTATATGTTTATAAAGGTCTCGGACACGGCGCTTTCGAGGAGGCAAAAGACTTTTACGACAGAGTTTTTGAGTTTTGTAGACGATAACTCGGGATTTATGGGGGAAATATTATGGATAACAATAAAATAGCAGAATTTATCAGGAAACAAAAAGTTGCTTTTATCTGTTCTGTTGACGAAGAGGGATTCCCCAATGTAAAAGCAATGCTGAAACCAAGAAAAATTGATGGGTTACGTCAGTTTTATTTTTCAACGAACACTTCTTCAATGAGAGTAAAACAGTATATGAATAATCCGAATGCCTGTATTTACTTCTACCATAAAGGCTTGATTAAGTACACGGGTGTTATGTTGAAAGGCAACATGGAAGTGTTGACTGACCAAAAGACGAAAGATATGATTTGGCGCAAAGGCGACACAATATTTTATAAGGGCGGCGTTACCGATCCAGACTACTGTGTTTTGAAATTCAACGCAGAAAGCGGAAGATACTATTGCGATTTGAAAACAGAGAGTTTTACATTCGAGTAATACAATTTGGGATTGCGCGAGGTGATCTTTTGGAAAATAAATGTATAGTTTTTTATGAAAGTTGGCAAATGGAATGTTGCGGAATACCATTTACTGTGGGAGGTACAATTAAATGGCTTGTATATAAGACTGACTACTTAAACACTCCCGTTGATGTAGGAAAGATAGATTACTGTTATGAAGCACACAGTTCTAAATGGACTGATTTACTGGTTTTAGAGGGAAAAGTAGATAAAATAGAACTATTATATGAGAAATATTTGCCGTCTGTAGATAACCCGCGATTATTAGTTCCTATCGGCGGAAAAATAATTGAAACAGAAAGTGCAAAGGGTTTTGAAAAAGGTATAGGTGATATGAGAGCAAGCGGATATATTGTTACGGTTAGTGAGCATATCATCAGACCGGCAGAAGAAAGTGAAGTAACATTTAAGTAACTTCAAGTTTATGGTGAAAGATTATCTTGTAAAATAACTTTCTAAGCATAATGAAAAATAGTGAAAAAATAGTGAAATTATAATGGACTTTTTATTCCAATTCTAATATGATTATCTTGAGGTGATTTGGCATGATTAAAGCGACACTGACCAACGAGATTCTTAAGTATATAACGGAAATCGAAAAAAACAGATATAGGGTTTCTACCGTAAAAATGTCTAGATCTGTTGCAAGCAAGCTACGCAAAAACTCAAAAATGAAGAGCTCGTATGCATCAAACAAGATCGAAGGAAATCCTCTTTCTGAAAAACAGGTTGATGAAGTGATTGAGCGAGATGAAAGGAAGCATTTTCTAAAGCCTGAACAAGAGGTAAGGAATTATTTCCTTGCTCTGAATTATCTGGAGAAAAAGGCTAAAGAGAAAGAGAAATTCTCTAAAAAACTGATCCTTGATGTACAGAAATATGTAGAAAAAGGAGCATCAATGGAAAAGATAGGACTTCGTGATCCGATGCCTCCAGGCGTTCTATTTGCTGTATACGATTCACAAACAGGAAATCCCGACTATATACCACCGGAGTATTCAGATATTCCGAGCTTGCTGGATGAATTAGTGAAATATGTGAACACAACGGACGATCATCCACTTATCGTGGCGGCGATAGTGCATTATCAATTGGTGACAATTCACCCATTTGAAGATGGTAACGGAAGAACTGCGCGTCTGCTTTCGGGATATGTTCTTGATATCAACGGATATGGGTTTAATGGTATTGGATCTTTGGAAGAGTACTTTGCTTATGATGTGAGTGAATACTATGAATCCATTCAAATGGGATTGCCGGCGCTTTATTATTCAGGTAGGAATGAGCCACCGCATCCGGAAATATGGATAAACTATTTCCTTCGAATGGTCCAGCTTTATTCAAATAAAATTTGTGAACTGTCAGAAGGTTCGAGCAATGAAGAAGTGGCCGGCAGTCTTTCCTACCTAAAGGGAAAAGAGAAAGCACTGCTATTGTTCCTTATGAAGCATTACAAAAGGGAATTCACGCCGATTGAAGTCAGCAAGGAATTTGATGTCACAAATAAAACAATAATAAACAGATTGTCAGTTCTTGTTAAGACCGGGTTTGTTGAACCTATTATGGTAAACGAACGTATCAGATCGTATAAGCTTAGTGATTTTACTAAAAGTCATGAAAAAGAATTGAAGAAGTCTCTGGAATAGAGCATATTGTTACATGCGTTTGCTCCCCGGCATGAAAATAGTGGATTAAATCCCCGGAACCTCAAATGTTAAATGAATTCCTTTCTGTGAAGAGACTGGAGGGAAGGTCTGAAAAGACGCTGTTCCTGTATAAGTTCAACATAGGCAAGATTCTCGAAAAGTCTGATAAAAATGTCTGCGTGATGAATACGGATGATATCAGGAATTACTTATCCGAGTATCAGATGAGCGGTGTAAGTAAGGCAACCGTAGATAATGTAAGACGCAATTTATCAAGTTTTTTCAAATGGCTAGAGGATGAGAGCTATATATACAAAAGTCCCCTGCGTCGTATTCATAAGATTAAAACCACTTCTGTGGTCAGGGAAACTTATGCCGACGAGGATTTGGAAAAACTGAGGGATGATTGCAGGGAAATCAGAAACCTTGCAATCATAGATTTCTTGAATTCGACTGGAATGAGAGTCGGCGAACTGGTGAACCTTGATATATCTGATATGGATTTTGAAGAGCGTGAGTGCATCGTACTTGGTAAAGGTGACAAGGAGCGGATAGTTTATTTTGATGCAAAGACGAAGCTTCATCTCGAAAAATACCTGTCATCAAGGAGTGATGAGAACCCTGCGTTATTTGTTACGATTAGAAATCCGCATCGAAGACTTAAAGCCGGCGGAATGGAGATTATGCTCAGGAAGATGGGCGAGCAATGTGAAGTAAAGCATGTTCACCCGCATAAGTTTAGGAGAACAATGGCCACAACTGCAATCGACAGGGGAATGCCCATTGAACAGGTGCAGAAGCTTCTGGAACATGAGAAGATTGATACTACGCTGCATTACGCGATGGTAAAACAGAGCAATGTCAAGCTTGCCCATAAGAAATATATGGGATAAAAATATCTTTTAAAATAATGGAGGAAAAAGCAATGGATTCTCGGATAAAGGAATATATAGACAATTATCCAAATGAGATTGCTGATATTTTCAATCAGTTGAGAGATATGATTTTTGAAAGCGCTTCTTGTAATCCTGAAGAAAAAATGTGGGCGAAACTGCCGAGCTATTATATCCGTGATTCTTTCGTGAGACTTATACCTTTTAAGGATCATATTAATATTGAGGCAAAAGCTGTATTGCAGCATAAGGAAGAGTTGGAAGGGTACAAAATTACTCCTAAAGGAATGCTTCAGATAGGTATAAACCAGGATATTCCATTTGAGGTATTAAAGAGTATTTTTGCAGAAACACTTGAATGACAGTTAAAATTATATTTTTGTAAAAGGGATTAATATGAAAAAATATATCGAAAAGTATGGAGGTGTAAATTGTATTATTGTAGTGGCATGTACGGCTGTACTATTTATAAATTCCATAGCTGTTGATAAAAAAATTGAAATAGTATATTTAATCATCTTTTTTTTATCCCTAGTGCTTGGTATAGAAAGCCTAGTAACGCATTTAATTGCACTATTTATAGGATTGCTTGTTGGTTTGTTAATGAAGAAAGAGAGTTAAATCGGGATTTGATGAGGAGAAACACATGATTAGAAAAGCAACACTAAATGATATTTCAAGAATTGCTGAAATTCTTGTTTTTGTTAAGCGTATTAAGTTCAGACCTATATTTCGGAATGATGATTATTCATTCGGTGAATTGCAGGTGCTTTCCGTCGCAGAAAAATATAAAGCCCCAGATATCTTGAATCATATTTGGGTTTATGATGATGGCATTGTAAAAGGGCTTATTCATATTGAAGATAATGAGATTGTTGAGCTTTATGTAGATTATTTCTTTCAGAACCAGGGCGTAGGTGCAGCCTTAATTGAATATGCAAAAGAAAATTATTCTGTAACATTTTTGTGGGCTATTGAAAAAAATATTGATGCGATTCGCTTTTACGAAAAGCATGGTTTTCATATTACTCAAACTAAAAAGTATGAAGAGGGAACGACCGAATATCTTGTTATGATGAGATTAGTATAGAAATCGGTTGGGTTTATATCCAAAGTATTGGGGAAAAGGCTATGCTTCACAGTTGGCAGAGCATCTTGCTTATTCCCGTGAGCTATGAGTCAAGATGACACGCCGGCATGGCAATCTGGCGAATGCCGCGAGGGGTGCTGCATACCAGTGGCAAGCAGCACCCCTCTGGAGCGAACAAACTAAGTGCATGCTTTAGGCTGTTTTCTGCAAATCCTTTTCGGATGAGAGATTCACAAACAAACCTGATTTTTTCAGTGCAGGACGCAGTGCCAAATAGAGGATAGAAGCAGCAAACACTGCAACGACTGCGTTTACGGCGGTGGTCAAGGCACTCATTTTGGCAAGGGCGGAGGAAATATCCTGAGGCACACCCAGCAGATACATTTTATAAAAATAACCTACCAAGGGATCAGCCACGATATTGAAGCCCATACCGCAGGCAGAAGCAAGAATGGTTACGCCGGACACATACTTTTTGCTGTGTGCCTGATCCAGTTTGAAAATCTTGTGCGCCACCAATCCCACAATCAATCCAATGCACATCTTTAACAAAAAAGTCTTGGGTGCACTGGTCACATAGGCTGTGGTCAGATCACCGATGGTCATACCGACGGCTCCGGCTAAGCCGCCCCAGTAACCGCCCAATAGCAGTGCTGCCAGTACGCAGAAGACGTTGCCGAAATGAAAGGCGGTCTTCTCCGGTCCCACGGCAATATCAATTTTGAAAAAGGCGAATCCAATGTAGCACAGAGCTGCAAGCAAGCCTGCTTGTGCCAGTTTTTTCACATCTGTATTTGGCGTTTTGACCACACCTACAAGGGCATTGTACAGTCCCTTGAAGAACAGGAGAACCGAGAAAAATAATAGCGTCAGACCGTAAGAATAAGGTCGTTCCAAATTTAATTTTTCTGCACTCAGGGTATCCTTCCGGAGATTTAGGGCATCCACGTCTCCGGCTGCTGTACCGTCCTCAATGTCGGATATCTGTTTTTTTACCTCTGATAGTTGATTTCCTGTTGCTACTGACTGCTGATAACTGGTGTTGTGGGCGTATACAGTGAAAATAATACTGGCAATCAGCAACACGATACCGGCAATCAGCGTACCATAACTTTTCCTCTTTTCCATAAGCAGCTCCTCTTTTCTCTTATATTTGGAGAGGTACTGTGATATGTTACCTCTGCTTTGAGAGACAGTGTATTACAAAACTGGCATCTAAAAAAGAGCCAGAATAAAACTTTTTTGCCATGCCAGTTTTCCGCAGTATTATTAGAACAGTACTATTAAAATCATAAGATTATGGATTGAAAAATAGATTTGTCATATTTTATTTCCTACGATATAATAATTTTACACATATAGTATCGTATTGCAGGAGACGATGCTGTAAATTTTGAAAATGAAGGTATAGAAATAATAAAGGCGTGACAAGGATGGTGAGGTTTGCATGAGTATACTGATCAAAGATACCACAAAGGAAGAGCGGGAGGAAATCATTCGCAGATCCCTGGACTGCGGTGGCGGCGGCTGTGAGAATTGTTCAAGCTGTTGGCTGGGAGGCGGTTCTCCCTGGGATATTTATCAGGACTATATTGATGGGAAAAAAGAAATCGCCCAGATTAATATGGAATACAATGCCCGCTATGTCAGCGGAAGGTAGGTGGGAGAATGAGGCCGCCGGAGATAGAACATTCCACCAGAGAAGAGCGGGAGCAGTGCATTCGTGAGCTGTTCCGGTGCAGAGGAGACTGTGATGCCTGCGGACTGTGTCAGGTATACCGGGGCAAGGAGCCGGAGATTGCCTATCAGGATTATATTGACGGAAAGCGCAGCTTCCTGGAGATATCTATGGAGTATCGATAGTCAATATAAAAAGCTTTTTACAAAAAAGGTATTGCCTTTTCAAAAGAGTTTTGCTATTGTATTAAAGAAATAATACAACAACGAATTTTGGAGGCAAAAAATGAGTGAGAATAAGGCGTTAAATGTGTTGCTACAGCTTGGAAAGGCGATATGTTATATATTGCTTTATTTTGGCATGCAGATGATTCTTGATATGGGATTGATGATCATCTACATAGTGATGGCAGCAGTCAAATCGGGGGGACAGGCAGGTGCATATGACCCCATGACAATAGTCGATGAAGCGATGAATTATATTTTGGGCATTCAGCCATGGGTGATTATTGCTTCTACAATCATCACGATGTTGATTTTGTGGGGATTTTTTGCGATTCGCAAAAAGAAGCTTCCCGCAGAAGCCCGGATGCAGACGATGAAGCCGCAACTGCTTTTGCCGTTGATATTGGCGGGTGTGGGATTTGCCTTAGCTATTGAAGTAGGTATGGAGCTGCTTCCCATTCCGGAAGCCCTGATGGAGGCATATGGCGAACAGGCGGGAATGTTGGTGGTAGATTCTGTGTTGCTCATGTTTGTGGCAGAAGTCATTGCAGCCCCTGTCATTGAAGAGATCATTTTCCGTGGACTGGTGTTGTCGAGACTCAGACGTGCCATGCCTACCTGGGTGGCTGTGTTGGTGAGTTCGTTGGCTTTTGGACTAGTGCACGGTCAACCGATTTGGATGGCGTATACTTTTTTGTTTGGAATTCTGTTAAGTGTGGTAGCGGTAAAGGCAGATTCCATATACGCATCCATGGTGGTTCATATGACCTTCAATCTGTTGGGTGCTCTGGTGCTGCCTGCTGTTTTGCCTGAGGAGGTTCCAGCTACGTCTGTATTGTTGGTGCTTTTGGTGGTGGGCATTGCAGTGTTGGCAGCAGGTATGGTACTGCTTCAGAAGATGACGAAAAAGGACTTGACAAACGACGTTCAATAGGGCTATATTTTAATAAATTGACTAAAACCAATAAAGGCAATGAAGAAGAGGAGTACGCCCTACCCCTTATCAGAGAGAATGACTATCGGTTTATTTAGAATCGCCGGTGCTGCAAGGTCGTTTGAAGGAAGGAGGACGGAAGGTAGCTTCTGAGCCGGAGAACTGAAACACAGTAAGTTCTCACGAGTTATCTCCGTTACAGGATAGCGCTTTTACTCTACACATACTTTCAGAATATGAGAATGGATGGGAGAGAAGCTGCACGAGGCAGGAGTATTCCTGTGAACAAAGGTGGTACCGCGTAGATTACGCCCTTTGCTGACGAAAGTCGGCAGAGGGCTTTCTTAGTGCCAAGAATAGGAGGAAAATATGAGCAAAGAATTAGCGAAAACCTATGACCCTAGCGGCATAGAAGACAGATTGTATCAGAAGTGGTTAGACAAAAAATATTTTCACGCAGAAGTGGATCATTCAAAGACCCCTTTCACCATCGTGATTCCACCCCCAAATATCACCGGACAGCTCCACATGGGACATGCACTGGATAACACCATGCAGGATATTCTCATTCGTTTCAAGAGAATGCAGGGCTTTAATGCCCTCTGGCAGCCGGGAACGGATCATGCGTCCATCGCTACTGAGGTTAAAATCATCGAGAAGTTGAAGGAAGAAGGCATCGATAAGCATGATCTCGGCAGAGAGAAATTCTTAGAGCGCGCATGGGATTGGAAGAAAGAATACGGTGGACGTATTGTTTCGCAGCTTAAGAAAATGGGTTCCTCCTGTGACTGGGACAGAGAGCGTTTCACCATGGATGAGGGCTGCAACAAGGCAGTGACGGAAGTGTTTGTCAAGATGCACGAGAAAGGCTACATCTACAAGGGCTCCCGCATCATCAACTGGTGTCCTGTATGTAACACCTCCATCTCCGATGCGGAGGTAGAGTACGAAGAGCAGGCAGGTCATTTCTGGCATATCAAGTATCCTTTGATTGACGAGAATGGACAGCCCTCTGACACAGAGTTTTTGACCTTTGCTACCACCCGCCCCGAGACCATGCTGGGTGATACCGCAGTAGCGATTCATCCGGAGGATGAAAGGTACAGCCACCTGATTGGAAGAAAAGTCATGCTGCCCCTGATGAATCGTGAGATTCCCATTGTGACAGATACTTATGTAGACAGAGAGTTCGGTACCGGTGTAGTGAAGATCACGCCCGCCCATGACCCCAATGACTTCGAGGTCGGCAAGAGACACAATCAGCCCGTTATCAATGTGATGAACGATGACGCCACCATCAATGCAAACGGTGGTAAATTCGAGGGCATGGAGCGCTACGAGGCAAGAGCTGCCATAGTAAAAGAGCTGGACGAGATGGGGCTGCTTGTAAAGATTGAGGATTATTCCCACAATGTAGGTACCCACGACCGTTGTAAGACCACCATCGAGCCCCTTGTAAAAGAGCAGTGGTTCGTCAAGATGGAGGAGCTCATTAAGCCAGCAGTAGAGGCGGTAAAAAAGGGAGATATCAAGCTGATCCCGGAGCGTATGGAGAAGACCTACTACAACTGGACAGACAATATCCGCGACTGGTGTATCAGCCGTCAGCTCTGGTGGGGGCATCGGATTCCCGCCTATTACTGCGATAAATGTGGCGAGGTAACGGTAGCAAAAGAGATGCCGAAGATCTGCCCGAAGTGCGGTCATGAGCATCTGACCCAGGACCCGGACACCCTGGATACCTGGTTCTCCTCGGCATTGTGGCCCTTTGAAACGTTAGGCTGGCCTGACAAGACAGAGGATTTGGAATATTTCTATCCTACCGATGTACTGGTAACCGGTTATGACATCATTTTCTTCTGGGTTATCCGTATGATTTTCTCCGGCTATGAGCAGATGGGAGAAAAGCCCTTTAAGACCGTATTGTTCCACGGTCTGGTACGCGACAGTCAGGGACGGAAGATGAGTAAATCTCTGGGCAACGGAATTGACCCCTTGGAGATTATTGAGAAATATGGTGCAGATGCCCTGCGTCTGACCTTGATCACCGGTAATGCACCGGGTAACGACATGCGATTCTACTATGAGAGAGTAGAGAACTCCCGCAACTTTGCCAATAAGGTATGGAATGCGTCCCGTTTCATTATGATGAATATGGAACAGGCAAAGGAGAAAACAGGGAATGAAGTATCTGCTCCCGCGGCGGCAGATTTGCAGCCGGTAGATAAGTGGATTTTGTCCAGGCTGAATACCTTGGTAAAAGATGTCACTGACAACATGGAGCATTTTGAACTGGGTATCGCTGTACAGAAGGTCTATGATTTCATCTGGGACGAGTTCTGCGACTGGTATATCGAGATGGTGAAGCCCAGACTTTACAATACCGACGTTGCCACGAGCCAGAATGCAGCTCTGTGGACCCTGAAGACAGTGTTGATTGATGCACTGAAGCTGTTGCATCCCTATATGCCCTTTGTGACAGAGGAGATTTTCTGTACTCTGCAGTCCGAGGAAGCCTCCATCATGATCAGCAAGTGGCCCGTGTATGATGAGAGCAGAAATTACGCCAAGGAAGAGAAGGACATCGAGACCATCAAGGAGGCAGTGCGCGGCATCCGTAATCTTCGCTCTGAGATGAATGTGGCACCCAGCAAGAAGGCAAGTGTCTATGTAGTCAGCGAGGACGAGGGTATTTTAAATACCTTCACTGAAGGCAAGCTGTTCTTCGCATCTTTGGCTTATGCCAATGATGTGACTATGCAGAAGGACAAAAACGGTATCGCACAGGATGCAGTGTCCGTGGTGATTCCCGGTGCGACCCTCTACATTCCGTTTGCGGAACTGGTGGATATTGCACAGGAGATTGAACGTCTGAAAAAGGAGCAGAAGCGTCTGGAGGGTGAGCTTGCCCGTGTAAACGGCATGCTTTCCAATGAACGTTTTATCTCCAAAGCGCCGGAAAGTAAGATTGCAGAGGAGAAGGAAAAGCTTGCCAAGTACACTCAGATGATGGAACAGGTAACAGAGCGTCTGGCACAGCTTGGATAAGAGATATTTATGAGAGACAAGGCAGAAGAAAACAGCACAACAAAACCCATACAAAATACAAGCGCCTATGCCATACAGAGGAAGCATATAAGCACCTATGAAAAGGCAGTGGAGTATCTGCTTTCTATCCCTCGCTTTACTACGAAGCACACACCGGAAGCCACCAAGCGGCAGCTTTATGCCCTTGGTGCTCCGGATAGAAAGCTTCGGATTATTCATGTGGCAGGTACCAACGGTAAGGGCTCCGTATGCGCTTATATGCGTCATATCCTGGAGGCAGCGGGATATACCACCTGTGTGTTTACCTCCCCCCATCTGGTGGATATCAGAGAGCGTTTTCTGATCAAGGGAGAACTGGTATCTGAAGAAGCTTTCCTGCAAGCGTTTCTCAGGGTGTATGAGAGTCTGGATTGGGAGGCATTGGAGCGTGGGGAAGGCTATCATCCCACCTTTTTTGAGTATCTGTTTTTTATGGCAATGTTGCTGTTTGCAGAAGCAAATGCGGATTATTGTATTCTGGAAACCGGGTTGGGCGGCAGACTGGATGCCACCAATGCAGTGGAGCAAAAAGAATTGACGATCATCACTCGTCTTGGCTTGGATCATACGGAATATCTGGGGAACACGATTGGAGAAATTGCTGCGGAAAAAGCGGGCATCATGAGACCAAATGTTCCGGTGGTCTGTGTGGAATCGGATGAAGAAAGTAGTGGGGTGCTGCGCGAGAAAGCCACGAAATTAGGCGCACCGATTTACTCTTTGTCGAAAAAAGACTATAGTTTCCTAAATTTTAAGAATAAAAACATTGATTTTTCCGTGCATACTGAGTATTATGGTAATGTCAGACTGGAACTTCATACGCAGGCGCGCTATCAGATGGAGAATGCTTCCTTGGCAATTCTTGCCATAGGCGTGTTGGATGGAGGAAGCTCCGTTCTTCCTACGCACCTGCAGGAGGGAGTCAGGAAATGTGTTTGGCAGGGCAGAATGGAGGAGATACTGCCCAATGTATATGTGGATGGTGCACACAATGAGGATGGCATCCGTGCATTTATGGAAACAGTAGGGGCAGACGGATGCAAGGGCAGACGCAGTCTGTTATTTTCGGTGGTGCAGGATAAGGATTATCGGAATATGATCAAAGATATTCTGCAGGGGAGCGTCTTCTCCCGAATCGCCATAGCACCTATGAGAACTGCAAGAGCTACAGATGTGGGAACATTGGAAAAGATTTTTGCAGAGCATGAAAAGAATATAAATGATTGTGAACATACTATATATGATAGTGTGGAAACAGCTTTGAGAGAACTGTTGCATACACAGGAGGCGAAGGAGTACATCTATATAGCCGGGAGTTTGTATCTGGTGGGAGAGATTAAAGAACTGATGAGTGTAGGTGGACTTCATAGTATGAAGGAGACCAACTATGAAAAGTCAACCCTGAATTAACAAAAAATTCTTTTTTTCTATCGATGGTAAAAAAGGGTAACCTTAACAAGGCTCCCAAGTGGGCGCTTTTAAACAAATCTATCGATATGGTATACAGACCTCTTAG
>JAFVDW010000090.1 GCA_017478245.1 Lachnospiraceae bacterium | reverse complement strand
TTCCCTTTCCGGCTTTCAGCAGCTTCACCTTGCCGGACTGATTGACCGTGGCGTACTTCGTGTTATTTGAAGTCCATGTAACGGTCTTGTTTGCCTTGTAGCCGCTCTTTACCTTGCCCTTTTTATTACTCACGGTGACCGCCGCCTTGAGCTTGACGGAGCTTCCTGCTTTTCCGGTGATGGTTTTTCCGTTTTTCAGCGTCTTGCTTCCCTGCTTAATCTGCACCTTAGTAACGGCATCCTTCATGATCTTGACCTTGCAGGAGGCTGTCACGCCGCTTCCGTCCTGAGCCGATGCTGTGACAGTGACCGTTTTGCCCACCCCGGCTTTCTTTAATGTCAGCTTGCCGGTCTTGGTGATGGAGGCATACTTGCTGTTGCTGACCTTCCATGTGACGGATTTGTCGGTCGCGCTTTCCGGAGTGATGTTTGCGGTAAGCCGCACGGTTTTGCCTGCGGCGAGTTTCTTTGACAGAGAAGTAATTCTAAGATTAGTTACCGTAATTTTTGAATCCTTTGGGGGCGTCGGTTTCTGCCCTTGCCCCTCTGGATTTTTATTACTCATTTCATCAGAATTACCATCCTTTATGTTATTATGCCCATTGTCAGCCTCCATTTGCTCCCCGCCAGACATGTTTTTCATAAATTTTGCCTCAATCACATGATGATCCACAACATTATGAAATGTATAGGTGGATACAGCACCGACACTTTCACCATCCACAAATACCTCGGACAGACTGTAACCTTGCAAGGCTTGCATTGTAAATGTCTGACTTTCCCCTTCTGAAACAGTTATTAAATCAGAAGGCGTAATAGTTCCGCCATCTCCACATATTACCGTGATTGACCATTCTTTCTTGTCTGCTTCTTTCCACTGAGCCGTAAAAATTATATCATAATTCTTAATTATATATAATGAACCGGCATCATAGATTGCATCTCCATCACTCCATCCTGCGAATAACATCCCTTCCTTCTCGTAAGTATTGCTTGGTAGTGTCACCATACTTCCGGCAGTTCCTGTAATAGAGACCGGGGAGTTTCCGGTTATATTTTCTCCTCCTGAAAATGAAAGGGTATATGTTTTGTCAACCACTTGTCCAACCGTAACAGCACATGTTGCAACTTTATATCCATCCTCTGTGATGGCTGATACCACTGTGCTTCCAACAGATATACCAGTCACAGTTCCGGAGCTGTCCACAGTCGCAACAGCAGAATCCTGAGTTTCCCAGTTCATCTTTTGATTGGTTGCATTCAATGGTAAAACTTTTGCCGTTAGCTGTTTAGACTCTCCAAGTATTATATGAGCCCCCGCTTCCTCCATGTAGATTCCTGTTACTGCTATTCTGTTTGTAACCGTCACTTTGCATATTGCCTGGTACCCCCGAATATCCGCTGTAATTTCACAAGTTCCTTCACCAACTGCCTTTACCACTCCATTCTCTACCGTCGCAACAGCTTGGTCAGAGCTACTCCACTCAACATCTTCCGATGTCAAATCGACAACCTGACTGCTTGTCACCTCTAATTGGGAAGTTTCATTTATTCCCAGTGCAAGTTCATTGCAATTGAGAACCAGCGGAACATCCTCCGATGATTGAATGAGATACTGCATTGTATTATTATCAAACCGATACTCATCCGATTGTGTTGCAATTTCCACAAACAATACATTCCCTGATGCCAGTGGGTTTACCGCCAGATATTCTTCCGGAATTACTACTTGAAAATATTCTGCCTCTCCACTCTCAATCACAGGAATATTCGCCGTACCAATAGCCATTCCTTCCCTGTTTTCCGAATATACATTCGCCACAACTTCTTCTGCCGCATCATAACCTATATTACTTACTCTGCCTATCAGCTTGTATTGTTCCCCATCCTTTTGCAGATAAAGCTGCTGTAGGTTGATATCCGCATATCCAATTTCAACTGTTGCTATATTATCAGAAAGCTTTGTCTCCTTCGTAGTTGATACCTTTAAGGTCACTCGATGTCTCTTTAAATCTGCCGGCAACCGATAGATATAACTGGCCTGTACGGTTTCACCCGGCGCAATGGCGCAGTTTATCATCCCTGACTGCAGCACATTTCCTGATTCATCCAAAATAGAAACATTGAAATCGGTAATATCCTTTAATCCATTATTTGTAACATCAAAATGCAGAGGAAGCTCTCTACCCGGCAATACATTTTCTTCTTCATAATACACAGAATCTGTTAATGTGATGTCCTCAAAATCCGAAAAACTCATGACAACAAGTGATGCATTTTGATATATTTCCTCAGCTTCTTCATCCACCTCGACCAAATTTAGCGCTGCGGACAATTTCCCATTCCTGTCAAGTGAAGCGGAATAATCACGAATATATTTTCCCTCATCGGTCAATATAATCTTCTGCGACCATCTATTCGTTGAATCATCATATAAATAAACTGCAAGTTCACTGGTAAATCCGTTATAATCCGCTGCCACGATCATTTTGTGAATGCCATCATCCAACACCATATAGTCAGCCATTGTTCCACTTATGATTTCGTCAGCAGCACCCGAATATAAATCATAGCAGACCAAATTGTCGGCATCGTTGTAATATAGTGCTCCATTCTTTAAATCAATTCCATAACCGGAACGAGTTTCCGTCAAATCGTCTTTTATAATATGAATAACACTTTCATTCCAAGCGGTTTCATATATGACAACCAACTGATTTTCTACATATGAGCAAGCAAGCGTTCCTACACTTTCAACATCGGACGCAATGACTGTCTCCGTCCACACTCCATTCACGCATTCTTTTACCTTAATGGAGTTCACACCCGTCCCTTGAAACGGACTATTCTCAGAATTTTCTACCCATGCAATAGCAATTTTATTCGGGCTGGTTACAATCGTATGAAGCATCTCATATGTTTCATTGTTTTCTGTAATCTGCTCTGCTTCGCTAAAAACAGCGTCCTCATATGTCATGTAATACAAATCAACATTTTTCAGTACTTCATCAAGCGTAGCGTCCTCTCTCATCGGCTTTGCCTTTTGCCAGACAATATGAGCCTTTGTTCCATCACAATATACATATGGGTAATCATTCGCTCCACCTGTTTCTCCAATTACCTTCGCTTCGCTCCATGTGCCGCCATCATATATAGAATAGAATAAGGAAGTTCTATTAACATCTGACTTTTTTCCGTCATCATCTATCCATAGCAGCAATTTACTTCCATCGTTAAATTCCGCCAGCTGAGGAGCACTGTACTGATACAAATTATCTTTTTGAAAATCTCCATTCATATGACTTATACTTGATGGCTCAGCTAAATACATCCTTGGAGCTATTGTGGCACCAGACATATCAAACGATGCCAAATCAGCACCACCGGCAACTGCAAGGTTCTCTCTTACAGTTCTCGGATATATTTGATAACTTGCAAATTCCTGTGGTCCATAGTTCGGTCCGTTGAATCCAAATATTTTACTTTCAAAATATACCTTTGCACTCAGCCTCGCCTGTAATGCTTTCTCTAACGAGTCTGCCGGCAAGGACATCTGCAGCCCTATTGTACCTTTCAAGCCTAATTCAGCATATGTCTTTATCTTCTTGGCTCCCGCTCCTATCCCCAGCTTTGCACTTAAATCGATTCCTGCATCAATGGATGGTGTATATTTCATGGTGCTTTCCCTGACCAGCTTTAAGTGACCGTTAAACTCTGCCTCCACTCCGAATGTCACATATACAGCCGGAGCCGGCGGTAGCGGATAATCAACGGAGGTTCCTAAAGAAGCCTCTAAAATGATACCTCCTTCTGAATAAACTATTTCGCCGGTTGCATAACTAAATTCCATATAACCTGCCACGGATGCATTCGCATCAATACCCATAGAGCAGTTATGTTTACGCAATTTACCACGAAGCTTGCTGAACTGATTCCACAGTTTGGTACTATCCACCTTTTTACCGGTCATACCGGTATATAATGATTTCACCTGTTGATATGATTCACTCCAATAATTACTGCTGTTTGTATCCTTGTCCAGCTTCGCTGAACCCGAAAATTTATCAAAACCGATCAACACCTGTACGGTTTTCTTTTCCTCATCTACCTTTGCCTGAATCGAATCATTTAGTTTCAAGTTTACGGATGCATCTATTGTAAATAATGGGAAGGTTTTCCCCGCTATTGTAACTGTTGGACCATTGATTTTTTCACCGGCAAGAGAAGTATCGCTAATCAGGGTGTTCAAATTCATGTGCGAAAGAACATCATCTGCCGAAGCGTTCTTGGGAACCGTAACCGGAGTGATCGCACCTCCCGCACCACTCGTTCCGTCGTCAGACATCGACCAGATACCAGAGGACAAATCGATGTGGAGAGCTGGGACGACTGCGCCAATATAGTCACCCACATCATTACCATTCCTACCATCGCTAGCAACGTACCCATCGGCACAGACATATGCGGCACGGTAGGAATCCCCGCCCGGCGAGCGCAGCCACCACCAACAGTTGCCCATATAGTCTGAAATGGTACTCCGGTAAGCCCCCCTTGCATTCGAATAGTCACTGGTCTGAAATCTTCTGCTTGCAGAAGCAATACTGTAATCCTCACAAAATCCATAGGCAGGCTTTGTCACTTCCTCAATCGACAACAGGTATACCTTATCGTTTGTGTTATTTCCGCCCTCGGTATTATAGTAAGGATTATCGTTGTTAACGACTGACTGTGTCACGATGGCAGACTGTTCCGCCGCACTGAATGCCGCATTGTAAAACTGCTTGCCCAGCCAACTGCGGAGTGTACACGTCTCCCATGTAACGTTTGTATTGGTTTCATTATACCTCTTACAATCCAGCCCTTTGTCTGCAACGACAAAGAGAGTAGAGCCATTGTTGGAGAGCACCTTCCACTTGATACGCTCCCACTTAAAATAGCGGTAGGTGTCACTTCCGAAATAGCCGTCATAATTGGTATCGCTCTTGCTGATTCTGCGATACTTTGTTCCGCCGACCCACACATCCACACCGACATCACCGCTGACACCGGAGGATGGAATTGCACTGTCAATGGCAGAGATTGTCGCCGCATCCGTCACCTCGGACTGCGGATAGCTTCCAAAGTAGATATAGCTCCAATCGGTATAGTCGGTGCCGTCATTTTGCTTCGTGCAGTGATGCACCGGATTGGACGGTGCTGCTGCCTGTGCGATGTCAAGAGATTCCGATTCCACATTCGTCTCTGTTCCGGCTTCCGCTACAGCTTCTGTGC
>JAFVDW010000089.1 GCA_017478245.1 Lachnospiraceae bacterium | reverse complement strand
CTCCAGTGCAGAAAAACACATACCTTCAACCAACGAATAGGAAAACGACAGCATCGCATTCACATTATCTAACGGCGGTCTCCTATTTCTCCCATGAAAGGAAAAAGAATCTTTTTGCTGTAAAATTAACTCGTTAAAAACCGAGAAATAATAGTCAGCCGCTTTTCCTTCCAAACCTCTTAAGCTATCAATGTTTTCAGCCCCTGACACCGCCTTCAATGTCTCTTGAATGCCTGCGGATGCCTTTTTCAGCCTGACTACATCCAACTGTAGTGCATGGTCTCTGGTGGCTCTCTCTATGACCCATCTGGAGTTATACAACTTACCTATAATAAAATTCTTAGCAATCTGCAAGCTGATGTCAACATCCTCTGCATATTGATAATGGGTTTTTCTCACTATGACATTGCCACACTCCGGTCCCACTACTCTCGCAAGGAATCTACCATATGGTGTCATAAATGACAGCATAACGTTTCGCTCTGCACAAGCTCCCATTAGTGCAGGACTTGCTCCGGCATAGCCGCAGGTTACAATCGCCTCTAAATTGTGGAGCGGGATTCTGCCGATTTCCCTGTCCGACTCTTTAATCACCACATTTTCTCCATCCAGCGTCAAATAACGCTCCGACGAGTTTATATATAGGGTATTTAAAAGCTTCTTCAACTATTTTCTCCTATCGCACCAGCAATATAATCCTTCACATTGTTGTTCTTCGTTAACTTAGGCAAACACAGTTCCTTGAGGGAGCAGGCGTTACACTTTTTGGAGATTTTTGCTTTCGGTGTGTACCTCCGATCGTAGTAATCGTGCATCTCCTGAAGCTTCTGCTCTGCCCTGAGACGCAATTCCTCCGTAATGACAACCGCCATACGCCTCCTGGGCATTCCATAATACAGGTATCCTGTCTCAATTCGACAGCAAAGCATTTCTTCAAGGCAAATAGCCTGCAGCACTACCTGCATAACATCTTCGAGACCTTCTTTCGGTTCTCCTCTTTTGTATTCCACAGGTACCACTTGATATTTTCCTTCTCTCTGATAGATTTCACAGCCATTCACATCATCCCGCACAAACTCTACAACATCACACACACCGGATACCCCCAGCCTCCTGGAATAAACCGGCATTCCTCTGGTGATAATCACCCCGTTTCTGCTCTCTGTGAAATCACTGTCATGGGCATGCTTGTGCATGATTTCCCCTTCCACTGTGCGCAGATTCTCCTCCCAAAGCTGTTCAATATGTATCAGTGCCCATTGCCGTCTGCAAAACTCAAAGTGTTGAATGGAAGATATCATGAGATAATCCTCTTCTCTGTATTCCATACCCTGCCCTCTTTTTAAACAACTATCTTCCCTCGTATTCTTCCGGTATCAACCCCTCAAGACCTTCAATTTTTATCTCATAATCTTCATATTTCTTCGGGAAATCTACCGTTTTCTTTATCACTAGCGACCGATGTACCTTAGCGGAAGAATACTGACCCGCCGGGCAGTTGTGTTTCCACCAATATACCTTTCGCACCTCCATGGTTCCGTCCGGTCTTGCTGATGAAGCATCATTTTCAAACAAAGTAATCAATGACTCCTTGATCAATTCAGCATCCACATCCGAGAAGCCGGTTTTTTCCGCAAGCTGATGATTGATGCTTCCCTTGATTACATACAGTCCAAACTCCACACGATTCTTACTTCCCATGGTATCAGAGGATTTACCCTCTTTGGTCTCACTGTTCACACTTTTTGTAATCTGCATTGTAGTAATATCAATGGGATCAACACTGACCGCTGTCTGTATCGACACCGGACCTCTGACACCCACAGACACACTATCTCCCTTAAAAGCAAACACCTGCCCAAAGGCTCTTACGTCCGTCCATGTCTCGCAGGCAATCTTTGCATAAGTCTCCTGATCCTTATCCTTTGCCGCCTTAACCAACTCCGGAATTGCTTTTGCACGGTCGTTTAAGCTCTTGGCGCCATCATCGCATCTCTCCTGTGACTGTACAAATATTCTCTGTCCCATATCCTGCAGACGATTGCGAATCTTTCTCTTGATGCAAACATCGGATATCTCTCCCAGTCCGTCATAATCCTCCCTGGGTCTGTTGCCATTGAGCGGATCCCCGTTAGGATTCGCCTTTGTAACCGTAATCAGTACTGCAAAATCAATTTTGTTTGTTAAATTACTCATTGTCATTCTCCTCCTTTTTTCTCAATGCTTCGTATTGGCTATAGTATCCCAAGAGATAATTTTCATTAAGCTGCTCATTGTGAAACGCGTCTGTATCCGCAAGCTTTCCCATAACCTCCTCCAAAATCAGGGAATAAAAATTCCTGGAACCTCCTGACAATCTGTTGATATAAGGTAACAACTTATCATATATCACAGCCCATGTCTTTGCCGGTTTTCTTACATAAGTGCTCCAAAACTTTCGGGCATTGGTCTCTCTCCCCTGCACTCCTTCCTTGAAATAGACCTGTTCCTCGAGCTTATCCGCTATTGCCAACAACCGTCCAAACAGGTAGCTTCTGTCCATGCTTTCCTTTTTCAGTGCCATGTCATACACTTCCTTTCCTTCGTCAATTTGATATTTATGTACCAGTGCACATGCAATGGTTAAAATTTTATGTGCATTATATCTACTAAAGCGTTGCGGTTCTCCGGCATTTCTCACCGCTGAAAGCATAATATCTCTGGGCAGGCGCTTTCTTTGTGTAATACAGGGAAGTATTCTGTCAACATACTTTTTCCTGACCTTACCATCCATATCAAGCATTGCTCCCTGTTCGGTGCCGTATGCTGCCAAAACAATATCTCTGGGCAATGGTGCTCCAATAAACTTAACATATTTGCCATCCTGATTTTTTTGATAAGTATGCTCCCAGATACACTCCTGCTGCCACTTCTCCAAATTGTCCAGAAATTCATCACCGGGCATTTCCGTGTAGTAGTTGATCGCCAATCTGCCTTGTAGCGAACCGTCTGCTGTGTCCACAGACATCACTGCTATTTTAGTTGCCTGAGTCTCTTGCAGCTTGACGCGATATCCGGCTATCGCCAGTCTTACCTGCCTTGCATAATCCTCACTTGTATCCGGCGTTTGTTCTGTTTCCTCAAACAAGCTGAATCTGCACGGGTCAGGGGGCACCGCTTGTCCATTGGAAAAACATACAATACACTCGCTGTCATTTCGATATCCCTGCTTGGCAATCAGCCACCGCAAGGCATTGTGTGCCTTTTGTCCTGTCAGATATCCAATTCCCGTTGCCTGTCTCGCATCAAGAAATCTACCTCGAAAAGTGAATCCACTCTCGTCATTGGATGAGATTATTTTTGCCTTATCTCCGGTGTTTCGAATTTTAGCCGGCAGTTTATTGGCAAGGGGCACATCCTCTCCGGTCACATAGTCAATCCCTGTACCTTCCAGTCCGGACAGATAAAACGCTATGTAGCTTTCAATCATCTCCTCTTTCTGCCAAACACCCTTTGTCTCTTTATCCAATTCGTCCGGAATCACAATAAATCTTGCGAAGTCGTTTTCCTTCTCATAGGCTTCTACTCTCTTTAAGTCCTCTATCACCGTACCCTTTTGCAAGTATTTATATACCACTTTCACATCATCAGGCGTATTGTCCTCTGTTGCCCAGACTCTCAACCGTTCCATATAAGCGTCGTAATAGGGGCGCATACTTTTCTCCGGTTGGATATACTCATCATAATCTCCAGCTATATAACAAAGTTTATCACATAAGGGCATCGGACTGATTCCACTACTTCTGGAAGCAGAATCTTCTGTCACCGGTATCAATGTAGTGGCATCTTCCTTTTCCACCCGATTTGCTCTGACAAAATTACCATTTGCATCAATGAATATTTCCACCTGTGCCTCCGCCGTTGAATGTGCGATGGGAAACAGCATACTTCCATTGGCGCTTCTTCTCCCAATTTCTGATTTACAGTTATCGTAAACCTCACAAAGCATTGTCATCCAACTCATTACGCATCCTCCTCTCCCTCTTCAAATTCTTTGAGACCGGAGAAGTTTACACCCTCCACAAACTTTCGGATGCTGCGCTCACCCAGATACTTGTTGATTGTGCATTCTTCCGGACGAATAAACTGAATAATCCCCTTTCGCATAACCGGATTCCACAATCGCACCGTCATTTCTGCCTTATCATCCACTACCTGGCTCTGCTCATCAGGATAGGTGATTCCATGAACCATTATGCCGAAGGATAAATCTGTGTCCTCATAATATCCCTTTTCCTTGTCAAAGCTACATGGCTCAACATATCCCTGACACTCTCTTGTGCCCAAAAAGATATCTCGTCGTCCACCTTTCTCAATCATACGCTTGGCAATGTCCCAATGCTTGTATTCGTTTCTATCGCCGGATAAATCCTTGCGATTTTCATTCCACTCAAAATGTGCTCTTACATGATACTCTACGTCCTTGAGATAGGTATATATGGACAAATCATTTTTATTGTCCTGCATATGGATGGGACGTATGCCCTGCGCCTGTGTACGAATAGGATTTGCAATGCGCACTTCATCAATGATCCAAATAAAAGTAGGTTTCCAATAGATACTTTCCGTGATGCCTTTTAACGCCTCATATGTGGGCACCTGATAAGTAAACTTTTCTCCACCGATCTTCGTCAGTGGGTCGGTAAAAAGCGCATATCTGCCATATACCTTATACTCGATTGTATTTCTGTACATCTTCTGCCTCCTTTTGTGTATTTTAGAATGCAAGTAACTCCAGTGTATCGCTCAGTCCGTTGTCATCATAAAAGCCTTCATCCAGAATAAATACTCTGCCCTCCAACACCGATTTGTCGATGGCATTTCTTCCCATGAGGCTCTCCAGCTTCCTATCGGTTTTATAGATATTGACCGTATATCTCTGTAGCTTCTTCAACAGATATTTTGCGTCCTGAATACTTCGCGTCTGACGTAATTCACTAATATATTCTTTTGCCTGACCATAGGGCACAATCACACCAATGGTGTCTGCGTCCTCTATTACCTTAAAATATGTTCCTGCCGTCTGAAACGACTGTGACATGAGATACTTATAGGACTTTGGTCTATGCTTCCGGTTCTCTGCCAACAAGTCATATAGCGTATCATTGATATCTTCGAGATTGTACTTCATCTCCTCCCGACGTTTGAAGAAGTATTCCCTGTAATAGAGCTCCATAGCCTCCCGACTGAGCAAATCTCCCTTGAATCGGTCCAACACCAATCGAGTAGCGTCCTGTGCCAATTTAATATCTCTCAATCGGGAGACATTTTCCTCTGCATAATCCACAAGATATACTGTGCCCTGTTCTCTTTCCGCATTCCGGTTGCATCTGCCCGCTGCTTGCGCGATGCTGTCCAGTCCGGCAAGACTTCGCACGACTTTCTCAAAGGAAATGTCCACTCCCGCTTCCACAAGCTGTGTACTTACACAGATGACTCGTTTACTGCCTTCCTTCAAAAGCTTCTTCATGTTCTCAATGACGTCCAATCTGTGGGCAGCACACATGTATGTCGTCAGTTGAAAAAGCACCACCTCTTCGTCCACTCTTTTGCTAATTTCCTGAAACAATGTCTGTACTGCAGATTTCGTATTTAAAATAATCAGAATATTTCTCTCCAAAAGCTCACACACCATATCTGCCAAACCATCTGTGTCCCTTTTTTTCTCCGCACAATTCATTAACTCTGTGCGTTTAAAACCGTCATGGTATTGGTCTATTTGTGAAATAATATCTGCCGGTTGTGAATACACCAATCCTATCTTTTCAAACAATGGCTGTGTCGCAGTACATATGACTATCGTGGTATTGCAGCACAGACTCAAAAAATTCATCATCGTGGTGAACAGACATAGGCATTTCACAGGAATTGACTGCGCCTCGTCCAAAATAATGACTGCATCCGTCAACTGATGAAAACGTCGCACTGATTTCATATCACCAGAAAACAAAGTATTCAAAAACTGTACCATGGTTGTAAGAATCACCGGCTCCGCCCAATCTATTGACAAGCTTCCACCCTTTTCGACATCATCTCCCTCTTTATCTGATACAATCATGTTGGAATGATACTCCAACACATTTTCCTCGTCGCTGAAAATACGTCGTATTTCACCCGCATTTTGCTCCAAAATGGATAAATAGGGCGCAATATAATAAATATGTTTTTTCTTTTCTCTCTTGGCAAGCTCCAACGCATATCTCATACCGGCAAGCGTTTTCCCTCCGCCTGTGGGAATCGCCAAACGATAAATACCATTTCCTTTTGCTGCAAACGAAAGGCACTGTTCAGACATCTCCCGTCGTAATTTTGCAAGCGCATTGTCCTGTCCAAATAGGTTAATTTTTGTCTCAAGCCTGTTTGCATATTCACACCATTTTATAGATAACTCTCCTTCTGTAAGACGGCTTATTTTCCTATTGTCCATAAACTCCGCAGTATCACGCCAATCAGCATCTACCAGATAAGAAAGAATCAATCTCTGCAGACCCCCCAACATAAAAAAGCCTGCTTCTCCTGTGGCTTGCATCTGATGTATCACTCCTTTGATTTTGATGTATACATCGTTAATCTCTTCCACTGCCGCTTCATATAATCTTCTTACCGTTTCTCCATCTATAAACTGCGCATTTTCCAGAACTTCACCATAAAAATTATCTTTTTCCGGATAGATTCGTCGTTCAAAATTATCTTCGCCCACCAGATTTACCAAATCAAATAAACCATGATGAGACACCACTGCATACGCTATCAGTTGTGCTGCCAGAATACGAAAACCCTCGATATTTTCCACAGACTCATACAGATATCTTCCTCCTGCACTTGAATGATTTATTTTCTTTACAGACGAAGCATCCAAAGTAGCATTATGTATATATTGATCAAACGCCTTTGTACTCTTTCCAATGTCATGCAACAATCCCGCCAGTCTGAGCGTCTGAGATAAACCTGTGCTTTCTGCCTCCTCTGACGCATATGCTGCTACGTTTTCGCAATGCTCATGTACAGATTGTATTCGGTAGTCCTTGATATGTGCTGCAAAAATAGTATGTTCACTCATGCTTAGCCTTTCATCACTGCTTAGAGAATTTGTTAATTGTATTTCTGCCAGTAATCTATTCATTTTATTGTTTATTCCTATCATAACATATTTTTAACCTCTATAACTATTTCTTGCCGGAACGTCGCATTTTGCACCCTGAACGTTCCATTTTGGCGATTTTTGTCAAAATTCAATGCCTTTCAACAGGTTATTTAATTATTTAGATGTCAAAAAACCTCGGAACAAATGCAAAACATTCGTACCGAGGTTCTCTTCATGAAATTATGCATACCTTATTGTGCTCGCAGGAAAATGCCAAACGCTGCGCCCGCCCCTTCCCGGGAGCGGACACGAATGTATCCTCCCTCTTTTGTCACTATCTCCCTGGCAAGATAAAGTCCGATTCCCACACCCTCTTGGGCGTGCGCACTGCTTCCTCTGTAAAATCTTTGAAAAATCTGTGCCTGTTCGCTCTCCGCTATACCCATACCGTTATCCCGCACTTCAATCATATGATAGAGCTCATAGGGTACAATGGCTATTTCGATACGCCCGCTCTCCTGCGTATATTTTATGGCGTTGTCCACAATATTAGCAAGTGCCTCTCTCGTCCATTTGTAATCAAAGTACGCCTCTGGCGCAGGTGTCTTTACAGCAATCGATAATTGCAACCCTTTGCTTCCCGCTTTATTTTCATATTCCTCCACCACATCCTCCACCAATGGCAGCAAACTCTGCACGCTTGGTCTCACCTGAATGATTCCGTTTTCCAGACGAGACACCTTCACTAGCGCATCTGTTATAAACTTCAGCCGTTCTGTCTGCCCTGCTATATGCTCCGCAATCTGACGCTCCTCTGCATCCAGGGGCTGTTCGGCGAGCAGCTCTGTGTACAGCATAATATTGGCAATGGGCGTTTTGGTCTGATGACTGATGTCCTGCACCATTTTTTCTATACTATCTCGTTCCGCCAGGAGACTTGCCTTTGTCAAACGATTTTGCAGAAGATATTTTGCAAGCTTGGATTCAAAACGTGAGAGCTTGGACTCATCGAAGCTCTCCTCCGTAAATTCGCCCCGGAGTGCTTTTTCCAACATTGCATCCAACCTCCGCAGCACCCCCTGCACACGAATCAGTTGTACGGTAAACACCACAATCAACAGCAGCAAAATAATCGCTTCCCCTACTACTATCGTCATGTCTCTCCTCCCCGCTGCCACTGATACCCGATTCCATAAACAGTGCCAATATAGCCTGCACCGATTTTTGCCTTCAGCCTTGTAATGCAGACTGACAGGGTATTCTCCTCCACAGACTCATAGCTGTCCCAGGTATTTTCAATCAGATAGTCCCGGGTCAGGGTTTGCCCCGCATGGGATACCAACAAATATAGCACTTGTTCTTCCGTTCTGCTTAAGGTAAGCTTTTTCTCTGCCTTCCGGTATTCTTTTTTCTCAAAATCCAGCGCAAGCTCCCCAAACTCATATGCCCGTACACCCTGCTTTTTACGGAGCAGCAATCTAATACGCGCCCTGAGAATGCCCAACCGAAAGGGCTTGGTAATATACTCATCCGCACCGGCTTCCAGACCCGTTATTTCATCCTGTTCGGTGTCCCTCGCGGTCAACAGCATCACCGGAGTGTCCTTCTTTTGCTTAAAAGCCTTGCAAAACTGCACGCCATCTCCGTCCGGCAGATTGATATCAAGAATGAGTAGTTGGTAATCCCATTGTTCCAAACAGACACACGCCTCACCCAGAGTCCCGGCAGTTGTCACTTCATATTCACTTTGTAACGCTTTCTTCAAGCCATCCGCAAGCACTGCGTCGTCTTCTACAATGAGAATTCTAATCATTGGACTTCTCCCTGTTTGATACCCCTTCACTCTACCACACTCAGTCGTTCCACAACCGAATGCTTTTCCATCTGTCTGCACAATATAAATGGTATCACAATCCCTATACATAAGTAAATAGGAAGCATCACGAGCGGCGGCAGAATCGTAAACTGTGGCGTGATGAACCAAAACAGATTACCGATTGTCCGCATCAACAACGGATTCGTGAACAATATCAACAGCAGAGAAAGCCCCACCGCACCGCCTGTATACAAAATCCCCTCATATACAAGCATTTTCACCATTTGTCCGGTGGTCATACCCACTGCCTGCATGACAGCAAGCTCCCTTTTTCTGGCATTGACACTGGTCATAAGGGTGTTAAAGAAATTCAGTACGCCGATCAGCCCTATGATGCCTGCCAGAGAGCTTCCAATCAAAAGGAACATATTTTTAAAGGAATAAAATTCTTCCTGATATTTCCCCTTAGACTCGTAGTCAAACACCGGATTGACACGCTCCGTAAAATTGGAAATCTCCCGTTCCAAGGTTTCCTCCCATCCGTCTGCCGCATCAATTAATCCCAACATGACCTGCGGTTCGGGAACCATCTCCTGATACTCCTTTGCAGAAAGCACAAACTGCTCATCTCCCAACCAGACTCTTGTAGAGATTGCCCAGGGGACAACTGCGATTGCAACCACCGTATAAGTTTTTTCTTGCGCATTTTCAAGGTTCTGTGTCCAGTAGATGTACTCCTCCGGCGTAGACGCATTCGCAGGCTCTCCGGTACTGGAATCCACGCAAATCCTATCTGCTCCGTAAGAGATTGTCACCGCATCTCCTACTTGAAAGATTGCATTGTCCAGTTCGGCATGCCCATAGTCATCCTCACCCACAACGTATATAATATAATCCCCGGAGGTATCATACACCTTCTCCGGATCTCCCTCCACCACCTTTAACTGCTCCAAAGCCAATGGCTCCATTCCATAGAGACTCACTGCATCCAGGACACGTCCCTTTTCATCCTTATCCCATCTTCTCCAGATATTGTCCACATAGGCTTCCGCGTCCTCTACCATCAGCCCGACCAATGTATTGGCATGTGCGCGGAACTGTTCCTTAGTAAAATGAAGATATCCATTGTCAAGCGCAGCATACACCCTGCCGGAACGGTCCACCCCCTCCAGACTGGCGAGCATATCCAGTTCCTCTGACATATCATAGCTTCCGCCACCGCCTCCCAAAAGCAGATGATACTGAAAATAAGCTGCCCGCGCCACCACAAAATCCGTGGTAGTGAATTTAGAGGTAAACTTATCCATGTCAAAGCCGTTCGTAAAAGCTATAGTTATATTCAGAAGCATCACTGACATGGAAAGGGACAATATGACGATCACTGTCTTTCCTTTGCTTCTTCCCACATTGGACCAAGCCATGGAAAAGAGCTGATTTTTATTTCCATCCCGGGATATTCTGCCCCTTTTTTCGTTGAACCTCTTCTTGACAGTTCCCGCCTCCTCCTGATAGCTGAGTGCCTCCATGGGGGAAACGCTAGCTGCCAGCCTTGCCGGTCTTGAGCAGGAAGATAACACAGTGAACGTGGATAGCAAAACCGCCAACAACAATAACAGGGGATTTACCGAAAATACACTCCTGCTCTCCTGCATATTCATAGTGTTCATAATCATTGGCACAAACAAATTGCCAAAGACAATCCCCAACAGCGTTCCCACCGGAATCCCCACAAGCATCAGATATTCTGCCTGTGCCCGCACCATAGCTTTTAATTGTTTACCTGTAGTACCGATGGTTTTAAGCATACCATAGAAACGTATATCATTGCCCACGGAAATCCGGAAAATGTTGTAAATAATCAGATACCCCGCCCAATAGACCATAAGCACCAACACTACAAGCATCGCAATCGTACCTGCATCCATATTCTGTGAAAATTTTTCAGAGGTATAGCCCCAGTTGATACCCGTATCAACATACCCCTTCTGGGAGGGAGCCTCATCCTGATAACCGTATTTTGCCAGAAATTTTTCCAATTTTCCCTCAATGTCATAAGAATTGTGAAACATAAAATCAAAGGACCAGCTACCGGTCGCTATCCAATTCTCCCGCTCGTCTCCAAACGCCTGCACAATTCCTTCTGCGTATTCTCTCGACACGATTGCCATACTCGCCTGGCATGCCGGGTCATATTCCCACCACCCCACCAAAGTAAAGGTATCGGTAATCTTTTGCCCATCGTCCAACCAATATGTAAATGTAACTGTCTGTCCCGGTTCATTGGCAATCCCCAGTAATTGAAGCACCCGCGTATCCGTTGCAATCTCATCTGCTTTCTCCGGAAGTCTCCCCTCAGTCGGTGTACAGTAGGAAAGCTTCGCCTCCGTTTCATCCATATAAACCACTTCCACATGGCTTTTTAGAAAGGGTGCCTCCTCCGGCATCCCTAAGAATAGCTTGGTTCCGTATTCTGCAAGCATGGAATCATCCTTTACCTGCTCAATCAGCTTCCAATCAACATACTTTAATCCTGCATGGCTATAACCGCCCACCTGCCGGAAGCTCTCCTCCTGAAAGGAGGCATTGATGGAGGACACTGCCGAAAAAATGGCTGCAAAGAGAATGGTAGTAAGGACAATCGCACCAATGGCAATCAGATTTCTCTGCTTTTGTGCTTTCAAATTCTGTCGGTTTAGGCGCCCAAGCACCCCCTTATTTTTCACCTTAAGCATGGAGTTCACCTGCTTTCGTCCGCGGTGAGGAACCACTCACAATCTGACCGTCCTCGATACGAATGATGCGGCTTGCCATACCGGCAATTTCCTCATTATGGGTAATCATGATGATGGTCTGTCCCAATCGCTCACTTGTGATACGAATCAGACTCATAACATCCTGGCTGGTTCTGGAGTCCAGATTACCCGTGGGCTCATCCGCCAGAACAATAGATGGTTTTGCCGCCAAAGCTCTGGCAATGGCTACTCTCTGCTGCTGTCCGCCGGACAGTTGAGAGGGAAAACGCTCCAGCTTTTCTCCCAGTCCCAACATCTGTATCACGTTATGAATATATTCCTCGTCCACCTGATTTCCATCCAGCTCGATAGGCAGCAGAATATTATCATAGACATTCAGAACCGGTACCAGATTATAGCTTTGGAACACAAAGCCGATTTTTCTTCTGCGGAATATAGTCAGTTCATCTTTTTTTAAGGCGAAGATATCTTTCCCCTCTATTTTTACCTTTCCACCGGTAGGATTATCCAACCCGCCAAGCATATGCAACAGCGTAGACTTTCCACTGCCGCTGGTGCCTACTACCGCCACGAACTCCCCTTCCTCCACCTGCAGATTCACATTTTGCAATGCCTGTACCCGTGTTTCTCCTGCACCATACGTTTTGCACAGATTTTCTGTCATCAGAATTGACATGACATACCTTCCTCCTGTTCGTTAGATTCTTACTCTTTTCGTGCTACACACTTATCATAACAGGCAATTCTTACGAGAATCTTACCATACCACCTTTTCCTTACGCATAAGCTCCTCATAAAACTTCTGCGGCACCGCAAACGCAGGCTTTTTATATTGCTTATCTTCAGAACACAGCCCTTTTCGATTATAATATTTCTGTATCACACTGGTTCTTCTGGGACAGTGGAAATCATAGAGAATCCACGGTGTCATTCCCTTGATATAGGAAATCCCTCTCAAGGTCTCAATCTGCTTTTCATACACATATGCCTGACATTCCTCCGTCCCCTTGTCCACTGCCGTACTGTCCTGAAAACACCCCATGACCGTATCAATGATTGCATTATATGTTCCATTTTGATTTTTTCCGGTTTTAATGCCATTGGCTCCAAAATTTTCGGATTAATTGAGGCGTAGCACCTGTACCGGAATGTGATGCTCTATATTGAAGACCACCTGGAGGAGGAATTATCCCTTGACGATCTGGCTGCCAAATTCTATGTGAGTAAGTACCATATTGCCCATATGTTCAAAGAGCAACTGGGGATATCCATCCACCAGTACATTCTTAAAAAACGCCTCGCCCTATGTCGGGATGCAATTCTGGGCTCTGCCGACATTGGCGAAGCGTGTCTTTTGTGTGGCTTTCGGGATTATTCCAGCTTTTATCGCGCTTTCAAAAAAGAGTATGGTATGTCGCCCAAGGAATATCGGGAGATAATGCGCTACTTTACCGGTCCCTCCCAGGAGGCAAATACGGATGCCTGATCTGCCAGATATTGCGCAGGAATATAATATGTCTCCTCATCCTCCGTCAATTCAGCCACAGGCATAGGATTGCAGCCACCAGCCACCACACCCACCTGATCCGGAGTAAACTGAAAACCACAGTTCCCACAGGTCAGTCCATCTCCTTCCTGCTGATAGTACGCCTGTGGAGAAGGATTACAGCTCTGACAAGTATTGAAAGCAAGATGTGGTGTACCATCAGCCCCGGCAATGGCAAGCACCTGCACCGTGACACCATCCACCACATAATTATAATAAGCCACATTTGCCGTAATATCCGACTTAGAGATTACAAGCTGTCCATTCTCATCTGTCGTCAACTCATGATAACGCATCTCCTGCTCCTTACCGGATGATCGGACTACATCCGGCTCGGCAGCTTCACCACATCCCATCATCCACAGACAACCGGCTGCCGCCAATCCCAGACACTTCAAATAATTTTTTCTCTTCTTTTTATACGTTTGCTTCTTAAACGTCACCGCATGCTTTCCCATTTGTCCATCCTCTCTTCTCGATTCATTTCCTTTTCAAATTGCCTCCGGCTTTTTCGCTTATCTTTCCAGTATCGACGCATCCTCCACCACCTTAATCTGATTGCGGAGCATATTCATCCAACATGTATAGGTGTAATCCCCCGATTGCACGGGCGTAAATTCAATAAGATTATCCCCCACCTTCAGCTTCTGGGCGAACCCGAAATCCCGGCTCATCACTTCCTCATTGCAGCCGGTAAGCGTGCCTTCCTCCACATGAATGTGCATGCGAACCGGCACCTCTGCCAACACCAGCACATCCGCATAACCGGAAAAACTCAACTCAAAACGAAGTTCCTGATAGCCATCCTGAAGCGTAGCTACCTGATAGCCTGCATACCCCTCTGACACCTCATTGGACTCCGGATGTCTCATGTGAGCAAGCAAGGACTCCGGATGTATTCCCAGCATGGACAATCCGCGGCCAGCCATCCCCACTGCCAGTACCAACACCAACGCAGCAGAAAGCTTATTGACCATAAAACGTCCCTTGCCATGCAAAAAAGACGAAAGAGCCCCTACAAAAAGCATGAGCGGTACCGTTCCCAAGGCAAACAAAAACATTACCAATGCGCCCCGCCATGCACTGCCTGTGGATAGCGCATAAATCTGCATAGCCTGTAAAGGGCCGCAAGGCATAAGTCCATTCAACAGTCCAATAGACAACACCCGAAGTGATCGTCCCTTTATCCTTGCTGCCCTCCCGCGAAAAAAGAGCTTCCCCGACGCAGCATCCCTCCGTCTTAGCTGCCAGGAAAAAATTCCCAGCATACGCAGTGCCAACAGAAACATAAAAATCGCCGCTGCCAGAATCACCACACCGGACAAGCTGTCATTAATCCGAAATACACTTCCCAACGCTCCAACCATTCCACCGATTACAGTATAAGAAAGGATTCGACCCAAATTATAAAGAATTGGCTGCTGCAGACTTTTCTCCGCCTTGCCTGATGATGTGACGGACAGACTGATGGCGCCACACAGTCCCACGCAATGCACGCTGGTGAGCAGTCCGGTGAGAAACAGCATCCCATAAGTAACGCTGCTGT
>JAFVDW010000088.1 GCA_017478245.1 Lachnospiraceae bacterium | reverse complement strand
GATTCGCGGACAGCTTGAGACCGATGGTGAATTTGACGGCAAAAAGCAGATTGATATAACCAGATATGCCAATCGTAAGGGGGCGTACAACGACTGTCCGATTACTGCACATTATATGCTGGATGATTTAATCAAATGGGGAATTTATGGGGTTACTTACAATCAGCGTACCATGAGTATGTCTGATTTTATCAATTATTTCAGTGAATTTGACTATCAATATACAGATCCGATCTATTTTGGAATGGATGAGAATGAGCAGCTTTATTTCAGAGGCTTTGATGCCCTGGAGCGGGCGTCTGAGGGAGCGGACGATGAAAATATTTTTGATAAAGATTTTTTTGATACAATCAGTATGGGCGAGGACTGGTGGCGGGTCTATGAGAATTATGACCTGGAAGACCTGGAATATATTATTTTTGCTTATATTGTGGATCAGATTCCTGAGAGTATCAGTATGTCCAGAGAAGAGGACGGGATACTCAATGTCTATGTTGATATGTTGAATTGCAAGTATGGTACCGCCACCGGCGGAAGACAGTTGATTGATTGCGCAGACAACTGGGTGGATTATCTAAAGCTACAGAGAAATCTGGTAGATACCATTGAAAGCCTGAAGGTCAATTACAGAGAGTATCAGGAAAGCGAAGCCTTGTATCAGGAAAATAACAGCAATTTAAAATATATGATTCGTATGAACATGGAGGACGGGATTCATACCTTTACCAATGTATCGGAACTCGCGAAGCAGAGTGAAAGTGAGATTACAGAGGCATTTTCCGATTATCAAAAGTACTTTGTTTATTACCCTAACAGTTTGGAATTCACCGGCAATACAAGTCTTTCTGAAAGGGAGGTTGCGGAATACCTGAAGGAATACGAGTATGCTTATCCGGAGAATACACATATTTGGGTGGGAGTTGATACAAATTACCCGGTGGTAGGGGATGATTTTTACAACGCAAATGCCGTTTTTCAGAAGATTGTTCCTCATGCAAATCATATTGTGTCTACCATCTTGTTTTTTTTGCTGATATGGCTTACTTTGGGATGCTATCTGACGGTTACGGCGGGCGTTGGCTTCTATGAGGATGGTACGAAAGGGATTTATCTGAATCCGATAGACCACATATGGACGGAGCTCATGGTGCTTCTGGTTATCCTGTTGGTATATGTGGGTTATGTGGGCTTTGATATTCTGGTAGATGAAGCACAGATTGTTTATAGAAATCATTCCGAGATAACCGGTGTGGGAATGGACAGACTGCTTAAATATGTCTCTTTTGGTGGCTATGGCTTTGTTATGAGCATGTTTATCAATTTGTTTTGGTACAGCTTAGTGCGAAGAGTAAAGTCTGCGAATCTGTGGAAGGATAGTTTGATTCACAAAGTTCTGCATGGTATGAAGAGGGGGATACGCTATATTTTGACGCACAGCAATACGGCGGTCAATACATTGCTTCCCTACAATATGTATTTATTGCTGAATCTAATTAGTATTGTGGTGATGTATCTGCTGCGGTATCGAGAGATTTTTGTGATAGTCATCATGGTATTATTGGTGATTTTTGATGGCTTAGTGGGCATGATGTTGTTTAAAAGCAGTGCAGAACGCCGCAATATTGTAGAAGGTATCAGCCGCATTCGAGACGGTGAAGTGGATTTTAGAGTAGATTTGGAGAATCTGCACGGCGTGAATCGAGATATGGCGGATGCGGTCAATAATATCGGTGAGGGCATTCGGAAAGCAGTTCGTACCAGTGTGAAAAATGAGCAGATGAAAACGGATCTGATTACCAATGTCTCCCATGATATTAAGACGCCGCTTACCTCCATCATAAACTATGTGGGATTGCTCAAGGGACTGAAAATTGTAGAGGAACCTGCCAGAAGCTATATTGAGGTGTTGGATGGCAAATCACAGCGATTAAAGCAGCTCACCGATGATCTGGTGGAGGCTTCGAAGCTTTCCTCTGGGAATATAACCTTTGAGAGGGAGGCTTTGAATGTCACAGAGCTCTTGTATCAATCGGTGGGAGAGTTCACGGATCGTCTGGAAGAGAAAGGGTTGAAGCTGGTGTTCGACGGAGGTGCTCAATCTGCATATATTTATGCAGACAGCCGTAGAATGTGGCGTGTGATAGAGAATTTGTTTAACAATATATATAAGTATGCGCTGCAAAATACAAGAGTTTATCTGGATCTGGATATTAAGCAGAATGGGACAACTAGCTTCATTGAAATGTCTTTTAAGAATATATCGGAGCGTCAGATGAATATTAAGGCGGATGATTTGACAGAACGATTTATTCGTGGCGATTCCTCCAGGGCTACCGAAGGAAGCGGTTTGGGACTGTATATTGCAAAAAATCTGATTGAAGGTCAGGGTGGGGACTTTGAGATATATTTAGATGGCGATCTGTTCAAGGTAGTCATCAGATTTCCGGAGTATTTGACGGAGGAAAAAGCGACAGAAGAGCCGACAGAGGAATCGAGAGAGGGCTCAACAGAGGGCTCAAGAGAAGCGCGGACAGAAGTACTGGAAGAGACAAATGAAGAGACAGGTGATGCTATAAAAGAGGAGATATCTACAAACAGCACGGCTCGAACAGGATATGACGACTGATTGTTTCAGAATTTGATTCACATGTAAAAAAGAACAGCACATATGAAAGGGGGATGTACCCGCTCTCAAAATGCTGTTCTTTTTAATTTCTTTCTTTTTATTTTTATCTGTTTAATTGAATTCGATGTCTACATCCTGGCGGGCATTATATGCCTCCAGAATACCGCGAATTTTTTCCGTCGTGTCAAGTACATTGGCCATAGAGATATCGTGGTTCATAAAATCAATGATTGATGCAATGAATTTACTCATATCAGCATCGATAAAATAAGGTCTGGTGAACAATTCGGGAGGCAGATAGGTCAGGTCTGTACATACAATCTTATCAAAATATCCTTTTTCATATGCTTCGTCAAAGGCTTTCAGACCATCTGTGAAGAGACCGAAGGTACAGCAGACAAATACACGTCTTGCATTCATCTCTTTCAGGTGCCTTGCAGTATCCAGCATACTTCCGCCGGAGGAAATCATATCGTCAATGATGATGATATCCTTTCCGTCGATATTGTCGCCTAAGAATTCATGTGCTACGATAGGGTTTTTGCCGTTTACAATCGTAGAGTAGTCACGTCTCTTGTAAAACATGCCGGTGTCTACACCCAGTACACTTGCAAAATAGATTGCGCGCTCCAGTGCACCCTCATCCGGACTGATGACAATCAGATGATCCTTATCTACAATCAGATCCTCTTCCGCATTGAGCAAAGCCTTGATAAACTGATAGGGCGGTGTAAAATTGTCAAAACCATTTAATGGAGTAGAGTTTTGGACTCTGGGGTCATGGGCATCAAAGGTGATAAAATTATCTACGCCCATACTGCTGAGCTCTGCCAAGGCGTAAGCGCAGTCCAGGGATTCTCTGCCGGTTCTGCGATGCTGTCTGCCCTCGTACATGAAAGGCATAATCACGTTAATACGATGTGCTTTGCCATTGCAGGCGGCAATTACTCGCTTCAAATCCTGATAGTGGTCGTCGGGGGACATATGGTTGGTATAACCGTTCATGGTGTAAGTAATGCTGTGATTGCAGACATCCACTAACAGGAACAGATCTTTTCCTCTGACACTTTCTTCAATAGAGGCTTTTGCCTCGCCACTGCCAAAACGGGGGACATTGATGTTCAACAGATAGTTGCTCTCAATGTAACCGTGGAAGGCAGGGTCGTTTTTAACTTTATCATTCCGAATGCTTTTGCGAAAAGCGACCATATACTCATTGATTCTGAGCCCCAATTTCTCCGCAGAGGGGAGTGCCACGATCTTTAAGGGGGCTACGGGCATGGAATCTTCTAATTCATGTAAATTTGGCATGATTTTCCTCCTGATGGGCTCCCATATAAGTATTTGGGAAAGGATATTGAGAGCCGATTTGTGTAACAAAATGGGATGAAATGAATAACACCCAATAATATTTTATAACATTATGATAGTGACACGTCAAGAAATTTCTAGTACAATGAGATGTAGAGTGCAAAAGATTCAGCTTGTAATAGTGACTGAACTTTTTACGGTGAGGTTAGGATGAAAAGAGAGCATGTTGTTAAGAGGATAGAGCCGGGAAGTATTGCACAGGAGCTTGGAATTGAGGTGGGGGATAAGATTCTGGCGGTGGACAATACGGAGATTGAGGATATTTTTGATTATCAATTTTTGATACAGGACACCTATATTGAGGTACTTTTGGAGAAGGCAGACGGGGAGCAGTGGATTTTAGAGATTGATAAGGAATTTGATGAGGATCTGGGAATTGAGTTTGAAAATGGGCTCATGGATGAGTACAGGCACTGTCATAATAAGTGTATCTTCTGCTTTATTGATCAGATGCCGAAGGGGATGCGCGAGACCCTTTATTTTAAGGATGATGATTCCCGGTTATCCTTTCTGCAAGGAAATTATGTGACGCTTACGAATATGTCGGAGCATGATATTGACCGAATCTGCCGGTATCATCTGTCACCCATCAATATTTCTTTTCAGACCATGAACCCGGAGCTTAGGTGCAAGATGCTGAACAATCGGTTTGCGGGGGAGGCGTTAAAGAAGGTGGACAGGCTGAATGCCGCAGGGATTCGTATGAATGGGCAGATTGTATTGTGTAAGGGTGTCAATGATGGGAAAGAATTGGATTTCAGCATCCGAAAGATGATGAAGTACATTCCCAATTTGGAGAGTGTGTCGGTGGTGCCGGTAGGACTTTCCAGGTATCGGGATGGGTTATATCCCCTGGAGCCCTTTACAAAGGAGGATGCAAGGGAGGTACTTGAGATCATTCATCATTATCAGGAGGAGGCTTTTGAAACGTATGGAGTGCACTTTATTCATGCCAGTGATGAGTGGTATATTCTGGCAGAGGAGGAAGTGCCGGAGGAAGAGCGCTACGATGGCTATCTACAGCTTGAAAATGGAGTGGGTATGCTGCGTCTGCTTCTGGAAGAGTTCGCGGATGCCATGAAGGAGCGCCGAGAGCGAGATGGCTTTCCCGATTACACAAAGCAGGAAGAGCTGTCGATGGCTACGGGACTTCTTGCCTATCCTTATATCAAGCGGCTGACAGAGCAGCTCATGGAGGCTTATCCGGGGATAAAGATTCATGTATATCCCATTACCAATTATTTTTTTGGAGAGCGTATCACGGTGTCCGGGCTTCTGACAGGGCAGGATATCAGAGATCAACTGGTGGGGAAAGTGTTGGGAAGCAGGCTGTTGCTGCCGCAAAATGTGTTGCGAAGCGGAGAGAAGGTTTTCCTGGATGATCTGACTACAGATGACCTGGAAAAGGCTTTACAAGTGCCGTTATTTATTGTAAAATCAAGCGGATATGATTTTGTGAATGCGATTGTGGGAAAATAGCATGAAAAGAATATAAAATAGAAAAAGTTGTGGAGGAAGAGAAATGGCAGGAAGAAAGTCCAAGCCGATCGTGGCGGTAGTGGGAAGACCCAATGTTGGGAAATCCACCCTGTTCAATGCTTTGGCTGGAGAAAATATATCAATCGTAAAAGATACACCGGGCATTACCAGAGACCGCATCTATGCGGATGTGAGTTGGTTGGAGCGAACCTTTACACTCATCGATACCGGTGGTATTGAGCCGGACAGCAGGGATATTATTTTGTCCCAGATGCGGACGCAGGCAGAGATTGCCATGGAGACGGCGGATGTAATCATATTTTTGGTGGATGTAAAGCAGGGTCTGGTGGATGCCGACTCCAAGGTGGCAGACATGCTGCGCCGTTCCCACAAGCCGGTGGTGCTTGTAGTAAATAAGGTGGACAGCTTTGAGAAATATATTGCGGATGTGTATGAGTTCTACAATCTGGGCATCGGAGATCCCCATCCTATCTCGGCAGCCAACAGACAGGGCTTGGGAGATATGCTGGAGGAGGTTGTGTCTTATTTTGAAGAGCAGACGGAGGAGGAAGAGGAGGACGACCGCACCAGAGTTGCGATTGTCGGCAAGCCCAATGTGGGCAAATCCTCCATCATTAATAAACTGTTGGGAGAGAATCGCCTGATTGTATCTGATATCGCGGGAACTACCAGAGATGCGGTGGATACGGAGATTACTTATAATGACAGGGAATATGTGTTCATTGATACTGCCGGATTGCGCCGGAAGAATAAGATTAAGGAAGACCTGGAACGTTATATGATTGTGCGCACTGTCAGCGCTGTGGAGCGTGCGGATGTGGTGGTACTGGTGATTGATGCGGTGGAGGGTGTCACGGAGCAGGATGCGAAGATTGCCGGAATCGCCCATGAGCGAGGTAAAGCAGTCATCATTGCGGTAAATAAATGGGATGCGTTGGAGAAGGATGACAAGACCATCTATCGTTTCTCGGACAAGGTGCGAGGTACGTTATCCTACATGCCCTATGCGGAGCTGTTATTCATCTCTGCCAAGACCGGTCAGCGTCTTCCGAAGCTGTTTGAGACGATTGATATGGTTAGCGAGAATCATGCCATGCGTGTGTCCACAGGTGTGTTGAACGAAATCATGGCGGAGGCAGTTGCCATGCAGCAGCCCCCTTCGGATAAGGGTAAGCGACTGCGTCTGTACTACATTACACAGGTTGCGGTGAAACCGCCTACCTTTGTGATTTTTGTAAATGATAAGGAATTGATGCATTTTTCCTATACCAGATATATCGAGAATCAGATCCGTGATACCTTTGGCTTCAAGGGTACGCCGCTAAAATTTATTATCAGAGAACGAAAGGAAAAAGATACAAAATGAAACTAATAGGAATTCGTTTGCTCAGTCTGTTGATCGGTTATGTGTTTGGTTTGTTTCAGACTTCATATTTTATGGGAAAAGCGAAGGGAATCGACATTCGCAAATATGGCAGTGGCAATGCGGGAACCACCAATACCCTGCGTGTCCTGGGCACCAAGGCAGGGCTTTTGGTGATGGTAGTGGATATCTTGAAATGTATGGCGGCTGTGTGGATCGTGAGGTTGACCTTTGGCGCAGCGCATCCCGATATGAAGTATTTACTTTGTCTCTACGCAGGTGCAGGTGCGATTTTGGGGCATAATTATCCGTTTTACATGGGCTTTAAAGGTGGAAAGGGAATTGCCGCTACAGGTGGTATGATCCTATCCTTTCATCCGCATTTTATCATTGTGGGTGTGGTCACCTTTTTCGGAAACTTTTTCCTGACACATTATGTGTCCCTGGGTTCTCTGTTGGTGTACGCCTTTTTCATGATTCAGATGGTGATCGAGGGGCAGTTGGGTGTATTCACCGGGGCCACGCAGGCGATTCTGATTGAGATGTACATGATTACGGCGCTGCTCACTATTTTGGCATACTGGAAGCACAGGCAGAATATTGTACGTCTGCTGCATGGGGAGGAGCGCAAGACCTATCTCACCAAGAAAAATAAGGTAGATGTGGAGGGCAAGGAAATATGATTTTATACCATTATTCGGTTGACTCTTTCCAGGGTGGAGATGCCCTTATCAATGACTATAAGGCTATGTTTTGTTTTGCGGAACCTTTTATGCTTGCCTTAGAGAAAGGGGAGGAGTGTTTTTGGAGCACCCTATTCTCTACGATGTCCTACTCAAGAGAGTTATGTGCTCTCGGATTGAGAAAGCATGAGAACTATCTCAAGGATGCAATAGAAGGTGTATTTGAATATGTCAGAAGAACAGAATTCAAAAACCAATCTGTCAGTCGAATAGGATGTGTCTATTATTGTGAAAGCTGTGAAGAGGCTATTTCATACTTAAGGGACGATTGTATTCATAATGGAGATTTCACGCTGGAACAAGTAAAATTACTTGAAGTGGACGTTGAGGACAGCAGAATTTTTCGTTATGACCAAAATTTTTTCAATATTGCACAAGCTGTTATGGAACGTGAGCGTGATTTGGAGAGAGTTATTCTGCTTGCCAGAGATTATTTTTCAATGAAAAGAAGCGATAAGCCTTTAATCGAAATTTTATCCGATGGAAAAAATAAAGTATTACGAGAGCTTTCCATTGCTTAACTTCCGATTATGAAAATGTTACAAAAGGCTGTAGAGAAGAAGCGTATCAGTGTGCATAAAGATATTATATGGAGGTAGCTATGGCGAAAATAGGAATCTTAGGTGGCGGCACATGGGGCATTGCTTTGGCGGTGTTGCTTCATAAAAACGGGCATGAGATCACAATCTGGTCTGCGTTGGAGTCCGAGGTGACAATGCTCAGAGAGCAGAGAGTGCATAAAATGCTGCCGGATGTAAAGCTTCCGGAGGAGATGGTTGTGACAGGAGACGAGCGGGAAGCAGTAGAGGGCAAGGATGTGCTGGTGATGTCTGTGGCAAGCTCTTATACCAGAACCACTGCAAGGCGTATCAGTTCCCTGGTGGCTCAGGGGCAGATCATTGTCAATGTGGCAAAGGGAATTGAGGAGAGCACCTTGAAGACCCTTTCCGAGATCATAGAAGAGGAGATACCACAGGCGGATGTGGCAATTCTGTCCGGTCCCTCCCACGCGGAGGAAGTAGGCAGAGGCGTCCCCACTACCATTGTCGCCGGAGCTAAGAGCAGACAGACGGCAGAGTATATTCAGAATCTGTTTATGAATGAAGTCTTTCGCGTGTATACCAGTCCGGATATATTGGGTATGGAACTGGGCGGGGCACTTAAAAATGTGGTGGCACTGGCTGCCGGAATCGCAGATGGACTGGGATATGGAGACAATACCAAGGCTGCGCTGATTACCAGAGGCAGTGCGGAGATTTCCAGGCTGGGTGTCGCCATGGGTGGAAAATGGGAAACCTTTTATGGATTGACCGGTATTGGTGATTTGATTGTGACCTGTGCCAGTATGCACTCCCGCAACCGCAGAGCGGGGATTCTGATTGGTCAGGGGCATACCTACGAAGAGGCAATGAGAGAAGTGAACATGGTTGTAGAGGGCGTGTATTCGGCTAAGGCAGCGATAAAGCTTGCAGATAAATATGACGTGCAGCTTCCCATCATAGAGCAGGTGAATGCGATTTTGTTTGAAGGGAAGAGCGCAGCGGATGCGGTGAAGGATCTCATGCTGCGCGATAAAAAGATTGAAATCAGTGTGGCGGACTGGCAGGCTTAAAAAGCAAAAGCCATACAGCCCAGGTGCTTTCAAGGCGATAACCATGAGATGATATAGATAGAAAAGGTTGAAAAGAAGATAGAAAAAAGATAGAGAAAAAGAATCAGAATGAGTTGTGGGCAGAGTATGAGAACTGTCCGCTATGGAGGAAAATATGGCAGAACAGGGATTTCAGGGTACACAGGAATATGTAGCAAGTGAGGAGCTGATGGCGAGTGTCAATATTGCAATCGCTTTGAAAAAGCCACTCCTTATCAAGGGAGAGCCGGGAACAGGTAAGACCATGCTTGCCGAGGCTGTGGCGAAGGCACTAAACAAGAAGCTGATTATCTGGAATATCAAGTCCACCACCAAGGCGCAGGAGGGCTTGTATGTATACGATACCATTCAGCGTCTGTATGACGGACAGTTTGGTGAAGAGGGGGTGGATGATATTGCCCGCTATATTAAGCTTGGGAAGCTGGGAGAGGCATTTGACAGTGATGAGCAGGTGGTGCTCTTGATCGATGAGATTGACAAGGCGGATCTGGAGTTCCCCAATGATCTACTGTGGGAGCTGGATCAGATGGAGTTCTATATCAATGAGACCAAGCGTACCGTGAAAGCAAAGCATCGTCCTATTGTAATCATTACCTCTAACGCAGAGAAGGAATTGCCGGATGCATTTCTGCGCCGTTGTATTTTCCATTATATTGATTTTCCCTCCAGAGAATTGATGGAGGAGATTGTAAGGGTTCATTATCCCAATGTGGAGGAGAATTTGCTTAAAAATGCCATGGATGTATTCTACGCAATCCGCGGGATTCGGGATATCCGCAAGAAGCCCAGCACCTCGGAGCTGATCGACTGGGTGAATGCGCTGCAGATTGGAGGGATTCCTGCGGAGCAGATTAAGAAAGCATTGCCTTTCATTGGGGTAGTTGTGAAGAAGGATGAGGACTTAGAGCTGGCAAAGCATGAGAATTATTGATGTATAAATCTAAGAGGGTGGAAAAATGTGTTCCCGATATTATCTGAAGGACGAACTGTATGACAGACTGGAAGAGCTTCTGGGTAGTCTGAATGAAGAAATCCATATGGCAGGGGACGTGTATCCTTCAGAGAACGCTTTGGTCATGAAGGGGAGTAAGGAGCAGCACCCTGTAGCATGCAGGATGCTGTGGGGCTATCCCGGATATGGCGGCAAGGGGTTGGTTATCAATGCCAGAGCGGAGTCAGTGGAGGAGAAGCCCCTATTTCGTGAAGGAATCCGACACAGGCGTTGTATCATTCCTGCCTCCGGTTTTTATGAATGGGACAGAAATAAGCAAAAGATAACTTTTCATTTGCCTGATGCAGAGACGATTTTCTTTGCCGGTTGCTATGATCTGTTTGGCGGAGTGGATTGTTTTACGATTCTTACCACAGAGGCCAATTCTTCCATGCAGCCGGTTCATGATAGAATGCCCCTGATACTAAAGCGAGAGGAAATAGCGGATTGGCTGTTTACAAATCATTATAGAGAGTTACTCCATAAGACCATGCCGGAGCTAGTGAAAGAATGTGACTACGAGCAGCTTTCTTTTTTATGATGATAATTTTTGGGGAGGGAAAAGGATGCCCAATATCAGTATTCAGGCGTTACAGAAAAAAATAACAAGTGGGGAGATCAAACTGCCGAAAATGATATTATTTGATTACGGCGGGACACTGCTGCATGAGCCGGGCTGCGATTTCCCGCGCGGGGAGAGGGAAGTGTTCAAGCATGTAATCAAGAATCCCAAGGCGCTTACCTCCGATGACATCAGTGCTTTTGAGACGGCGTATTATCAATCCCTGCAGGCAGTGAGAGATTTGCATTACGAGGCACACGAGCTGCAAATGCTCAAGTACAAATATGAGGCAAATGGGATTGAATTGGATGTCTCCTATGAGGAAGCCGAAAGAATTCTCTGGGACAGTACTTCGCCGATGATACCGGAATGTATCCTGCCTCATGTGCCAAGGCTGCTTGAGACACTGCATATTAAGCAGCTTCGCAGTGCAGTGGTCAGCAACATTGGTTGGTCAGGGAATGCGTTACGCAGACGAATCGATACGCTGTTACCAGACAATCCTTTTGAATTTATTATCGCTTCCAGTGAATATGGAGTGCGCAAACCTGACAGACGTATCTTTGAACTGGCTTTAAACAAAGCACAGCTTGCACCGGAGGATGCATGGTTCTGCGGAGATTGGTTTGAGATGGATATCATCGGAGCACACTCGGCAGGGATTTATCCTATTTATTATCAGGGAGAGTCCCAAACCCTGAAACGGGAACCCAAAGCGTTGAATGCGGATTTTGATTATACAACAATCTATGATTGGAGTGACTTTATCGATATATTTTAGAGCAGTAGGAATGTCCTTTTTATGAAGAGAGAAGGATAGATATGAAAACGGAGGCTTAGAGAGCAAATCATGTTTATAAATTTTTTTGAGAATTTGCGTGGGAAAGGTCTTCATGTCACACTTGGGGAATGGTTGGACTTGCAGGATGCACTGGATAAGGGGCTGTGCGGCAGCTCGTTGACGCAGTTCTATTATGTGGCGCGCATGATTCTGGTGAAAAGCGAGACCGATTATGATAAATTTGACATGGCGTTCGAGGAGTGCTTCAAGGCTGCGCAAAAGGAGACTGAGGTGGGTGAGCAAATGCTTCGCTGGCTGGACAAGTCGGATATGCTGGAGCTGGCACATGAGGAGGCGAGAGACCATCTGAATAAAATGGAGGACTTACAGATTGACAAGGAGGATGTGGAGGAGAAATTTCGTAAACGTCTGCGGGATCAAGACAGCGAGCACAACGGTGGAAGCTTCTGGATCGGCACCATGGGTAAGACCTCCTTTGGCAATATGGGCGGCAATGTGGGTGGTGTCCGTGTGGGCGGCAAGACCGGCTATCAGTCTGCCTTCTCTGTGGTGGGTGCCAGAAAATATCGTGATTTCCGCGATGACAGGGTGTTGGATAACAGACAGTTCCAACTGGCATTTCGAAAGCTGCGCCAGTTCTCCAGCAGATTGGATGTGCCGGAGACAGAGCTGGACATTGACGGAACGGTGGACAAGACCTGTAATAACGGCGGTTGTCTGCAGATCGTGATGAAGAAGCCCCGCAAGAATGCGGTGAAGCTTCTGCTTTTGATGGATTCCGGCGGAACGATGATTCCGTTCAGTTCCCTGTTAAATGACTTGTTCCAGGCGGTGCACAAGTCCAACCATTACAAGGATGTAAAGACCTATTATTTTCATAACTGCATCTACAGCAAGGTCTACAAGACACCGGAGTGTGAGAACGGAGACTGGGTGGACACAGAGTGGATGTTCCGCAATGTGGACAGTGACTACAAGGTAATCATCGTGGGAGATGCAGCCATGGCTCCCGAGGAGCTATATTCCACCACTGGTAACTACAGAGGTCCCAACGGTGGTTTGTCCGGTTACGAGTGGTTACAGCTCATCAAAAGGAAGTACAAGAGAGTAGTGTGGCTGAATCCCAAGATGGCACCCGGCAGAGCCCCTTGGCGAGAGGCAGAGACAGCGATTAAGGAGCTGTTTCCCATGTACAAGCTTACTGTAGATGGCTTGAATCAGGCGATGGTAAAGCTGATGAGCAGGAGGTAGATATGCCATTTGAGGGTGAATAGTGATTTGCTTCGGCGAGATGAGGTTGACGAATATGGAGGATAAATGAAGCATGCTAAAGGAGCTTTTTTCTACAAATGGATATAACGAGCGCAAATATGTGGCGGTAGAGCTCCCGCCGGAAAAGGATGCACTTTATGAAAAAGAAGCGAGAGAGTATCTGGTGCTGACCGGTGTTGGCAGTGCCGGAGCCGGAGCTCCTCCGGGACAGGCTTGGACAGCGTCTATGGGTACATTGGCGATTCTCGATGTGGTAACAGGTGAATTGGACACCACAGAGGGACATCTTTCCTGGATTATTACAGACAGGGAAAAGGATAAAAGATTATATTTTAATCGCTTCAAAAAAGGAACTGTTTATAAAATACTTGGAAGACGCTATATGGTTGATAATTATTCTGACAGCAGAACCCCCAGCAATAATGCGTGCTATGTGGTGAAGGTACTGGAATCGGATGTGAAAAATGAAACGATGGAAGCAATATTGAGAAGGGTAAGATAAAAAATGGTTGACAAACAGAATATGTATCGTTATAATTGAACCATGTTTATTGCGCAATAATGAATATGAGTAATGCGATGAAGGGAAGAAGTACTGTTTCCCAACTTCTGACAGAGAGTTGCCGGTCGGTGAGAGGCGCCCAGAAGAGAGACAGGAATACATCCCAGAGCAGCGGGCTGAAACAGCTTGTGTGCATCACGAGAGGAAGTAGGCTACGACGGTAGGCACCGATATCTGCCAAAGTATTGATGGATACTTGTAGAGCCGTAAAATGTGAATTTTGCGGGAACATTAGGTGGTAACGCGAGGATGCTCGCCCTTTTGATGAAGGGTGAGTTTTTTTATTGTAAAAGATATTATGCAGGCAAGTGAAGCCAACGAAAGCAAGCGATTGCTTTTACAATAAATAGGAGGAAACACCAAGGTAAGAGAAGGAGAAAAAAGATGACAATTTTTGATGAATTAAAAGCAAGAGGACTGTTGGCGCAACTGACAGATGAAGAGGAGATCAAGGAACTGGTCAATGCAGGAAAGGCAACCTTTTACATTGGGTTTGATCCCACCGCAGACAGTCTGCATGTAGGACATTTCATGGCATTATGCCTGATGAAGAGATTGCAGATGGCAGGCAATAAGCCTATCGCGCTGATTGGTGGCGGCACCGGTATGATCGGTGACCCTTCGGGACGCACGGACATGCGTACCATGATGACAACAGAAATGATTGATCACAACTGTGAGTGCTTTAAGCAGCAGATGAGCCGTTTCATCGAATTTGGCGAAGGCAAGGCGATGATGGTGAATAATGCTGATTGGCTGCGAGATTTGAATTATATTGAATTTTTGCGTGAAGTGGGTGCACATTTCAGTGTCAACCGTATGTTGACCGCAGAGTGCTACAAGCAGCGTATGGAGAAGGGGCTTAGCTTCCTGGAGTTCAACTACATGATTATGCAAAGCTATGACTTTCTGGAGTTGTACAAGAGATATGGCTGCAATATGCAGTTTGGTGGTGACGATCAGTGGAGCAATATGTTGGGCGGTACTGAGCTAATCCGCAGAAAGCTAGGTAAGGATGCCTACGCCATGACAATCACATTGCTTTTAAACTCCGAGGGCAAGAAGATGGGTAAGACACAAAAAGGAGCAGTATGGCTTGACCCCAACAAGACCTCTCCTTTCGAGTTCTATCAGTACTGGAGAAATGTCAGTGACGCAGATGTGTTGAAGTGCCTGCGTATGCTGACCTTCCTGCCCCTTGAGCAGATTGATGAAATGGACAAATGGGAAGGTAGCCAGTTGAATCAGGCGAAGGAAATACTGGCATACGAGCTGACCAATCTGGTTCATGGTGAGGAAGAAG
>JAFVDW010000087.1 GCA_017478245.1 Lachnospiraceae bacterium | reverse complement strand
TTCATACACTCCATAGTCCTGCACCACCACCAGATGAGAATGTCCGCCTGACGCCACCAGACACACAAAAGGCGGCTCCAGTTCTTTATTCTCAATATAGTTTGCACTGATATGCCCTTCAATATGGTGCACACCTATAAGCGGAAGCCCTGTAGCAAAGCTGATTGCCTTCGCCTCCGACACACCTACCAATAATGCTCCTACCAGTCCCGGTCCATAGGTCACGGCAATCGCTGTAATATCTTGTAATGTAACCTCTGCTTCCCGCAGAGCTTCCTCTATCACCTGATTAATTTTTTCGATATGTTTGCGGGATGCAATTTCAGGCACTACACCGCCATACAAAGTATGTAAATCTATTTGAGAAGAGATAATATTGGACAATACTTCTCTACCATTTTTGACAACTGAGGCTGCGGTTTCATCGCAAGAGCTCTCAATCGCCAATATCAATATGTCACTCACTTTAGTTCCTCCCAGGCGGCATAATCCTTCCAGCCATAAATCTTCCAATGCTTCTGCTCATCTCGTCTGAGCAAATAAACATATTTTGTCGGATAATTGGTACTTCCTTCCATGAAATTATATCCGCATACAATACGAGCGAAAGAGTACCCATCCACTTCGTAATAGTCTACATTCGTACTCGTTGCCACCGAACTGCTTGTCAGCTTTCGCTTGTTCTCCCTAAACTCGGTAATCTCGGTCTTTAGTCGAATCATATACGTTCCGAGTTCATTTGCCTCCAACAATTCACTGTCATACAGTTCTCTAGCCTTGTGCCCCAATTTTTCGATTTCTTCATCTGTACATTCTTCATTGTAGAAGCATTTCATGATTTCATTGTAATATTTTATCACTTCTTTGGGCGTAGAGGGATAACCGCTCGTCAGGTCTCTGCTCAATGTCGATTGCACTACAGTCATAGTCGCTTCCGCTTTTACAGACTGTGATTTGTTCGACAGATACGCATAATACCCGACCACCGCTACTATCAGAAACGTGCATACGATTGTCACTCTGGCAGTCTTGTTTCTCATGCTTCCTTGCTCTCAGTCACTCCTAAATTTTTCACTGCTCCTCGGCGAATCTAAGCTCGACAGTTCTGCGATCCTTTGCCGCTATCGCCGCCGGGAATATCTTCTTCACTTCCCCCATATACTCCTCCGGATGGATCATAGACGGGCTGTAGTGTGTCAGCCACATCTGGGGTACATTCGCCTCTTTCGCGATGCGCGCCGCCTCATACATAGTCATGTGCTTGTGCTCTTTCGCTTTCACAAGCTTGTCCGGCTCGCCATACATTCCTTCCAATATCAGTAGATCACTACCCACTGCATGCTCACGAATGCTGTCCGTGGGGCGCGTATCCGTACAATAGGTCACTTTCAAACCCTTGCGGGGCGGTCCCATCACAGAATCCGGTGTATAAGTCACATTGTCTATGGTGACAGTCTCCCCCTTCTGCAGTCTGTTCCATATCTGCATCGGAATCCCATCAGCCACCGCTTTTTCACGGTTAAATTTACCCGCCCTGTCAACACGCATACTATATCCATAGCATATCACATTGTGGTTCACCTTAAAAGCCTCTATTGTAAAACCATCAAAAGAAAACGTCTGCTCATTTTCAGTAATTTCAAGAAACTGAATTTCAAAGGGCAACTCCGGCGCGATCACGCGCAAGGAATTTACCACCTTAGTAAGTCCCTTGGGACCGATTAAAAGCAACGGCTCCGTGCGCTCCGCATTCCCCATTGTGAGCAGCATGCCCGGCAATCCACTGATATGATCGGCATGATAATGGGTAAAGCATATGATATCAATGGGATTCGGACTCCATCCCTTTTGTTTCATGGCTATCTGTGTTCCCTCTCCACAGTCAATCAATATACTTTTACCATTATACCGCATCATCAGAGATGTAAGCCACCTATGTGGCAGGGGCATCATCCCTCCGGTTCCCAACAAACAAACATCCAACATGTAAACAAATACCTTTCTATAAAAGTTCCACTTCCTGTTCTTCCACTACCGGAATCCGGAAAGCGGCTATGATATGATCATAGCAATCTTCGCACAGATCAAATCGATGCTTTATCCCATCCTTTCGGCTGAAATATCCAAAAACATGCTCCGCCGAGAAACACTCTTCCCGCAGATAACCGTTTTCCACTTCCAATCTTTTTCCGCACTTGTTGCAAATCACTTCTGTCAGGTCGCAGTCTGGTTTTTGCTCGTATTTACGCATTTTCATCCTCCACCTTGTCTGTACTGAACCGCCATTAAAAGAGCAACTATGTCCATTATACAGACTGCCATGCACATTTTAAAGTGGTAATTGTTCCCGCCTCCACATGATCATGGCATCCTCTGTGGGTCTGGTATAGAAATTGGGTCGAATTCCTTCGGATACAAATCCAAACTTTTCATATAAATGGATTGCAGGCTCATTGCCGACGCGCACCTCTAATGTAAACGCTTCTATTCCCCGTGCCTTCCCCCGGTGCAAAAGTGCCTCCAGCAATCTTCCTCCTATTCCCAAATTGCGATATTGTTCTCTGACTACCACTTTGTCTATACTGCCCTCACCTAAGCTGTCCGTTAATCCACAACATCCTGCAAGCCTGCCGTCCACCTCTGCCACCAGATACAAACAATAATCCCTATCTAACAAATCCGCAAATATTTTTCTGGACCACGGATTGCCAAATGACTGATTTTCCATATCTACCAGCTCATCCAAATCCGCTTCTTTTAACCTTCTGACTACAACTTCCATTAATTTATTATACCATAACACATTCCACGGTGCAAATCTCATGAGCTCGCGGTTTCATCTTGATTTTGCATCTTCTTTTCCTGTGCTTCCCTCTCTGCCTGACTTTTGCGCAAATATTCCGGCTGATGCTCTGCTGCCGTCACACATTTCCCCTGGCGATAGTATACCTCTCCCAAGGCAGCAACAGACGCTGCACGCTGTCTGTTATTCGGTGCCGGTGCAAATGTATATGGCACGCGCAGATTTCCGGATAATGTCTCACGATAAACCGGCACACCATCCCCCAAAAAAACCACTTCCCTGTTCAGTTGATTCAAGCGCTCTATAATCCGCAGAACATCAACCGCACATTGCGGCTCCACAATCTGCAACCTATAATGGTCCTCTTCCTGTTCAAAGGCATAGATTCCTGTGTACACCTGGTTGCGACGCGCGTCTATCAATGGGCATACCAATTGGGATGTACCACAGAGATTGTATGCCAATCCCTCCAGAGTAGGTACTTCCACCAACGGTTTCTGCAGTGCCAGTCCCAGTCCCTTAGCAGTAGCCGCGCCAATACGCAAGCCCGTAAAAGAGCCCGGTCCCGACGCAATAGCAATGGCATCTATTTGCTCCAGATTTAATTCGATCATCTCTTGCACTTCTTCCAACATTGGAAGCAGGGTTTGGGAATGTGTTTTCTTATAATTGGTCGTGTACTCTGCCACCAGAATATCATCCTCCACTACCGCTACACTTGCCACCATTCCCGAACTGTCTAAACCTAATATTCTCAAAGTCTTCCTCATTCCCGCGCTGTTTTAACGAGCGCACTGTTCTATTGTTATTTTACGGTAATCAAAGCCCATTTCCAAGTCTTTTTCAATGGTAATTTGTACAAATCGCTCCGGCAGAATCTCCTCAATCAGATTTGCCCATTCAATCAGGCACACTCCCTGACCGTAAACGCAATCTTCATATCCAATTTCTTCCATCTCCTCCACATCACAGATGCGATATACATCAAAATGGTAAAAGGGCAGTCTCCCCTCCTCGTATACCTGTAAGATTGTAAATGTCGGACTATTCACGGGTTCCGAAATCCCCAGCCCCCTTGCCAGACCCTGGGTGAATACGGTCTTGCCAACGCCCAGATCTCCGAGCAAAGTATAAACCGTCCCCGGTTCACACTGCGCTCCCAACCGTTCTCCCAGAGAAAAAGTGTCCTCCGGACTGTAGCTCTCCACTATTTCAAGCCTATTTTCACCATCCATATTTCCTTTCGGGTTCATCATTCAAACTCCCTCAAAATCAAAGTATTAATATCACCGGAATCATCAGCTTCGTATTTTCACCTTGCCAGACGGCATATGTGTGGATATCATCTCTGTCACCGCCATTTTTTTATCTCCCATCTGACTCTTGGGAAAAATGGTAGCATTGACATGAGATGTATATACTATAATGCTTCGTCCGGTAGAAACAGCCTTCACCATGTCCTCCCAACTCTGGGTGGTACTGACATCTCCCTGAGAAATCGTAATTCCCTGTTCATCCAATACATAATGTAGGGGCTTCTTAAATGCAGGATTATTCAATATCTGCTGCCTGCTCTTAATGAACAACACCCAGGGAAGATACAAAAGTAGCGCAAGTCCGCCAATCAAAAATATCCATCGCTTTGATGCCAAAGCTACAAGCACCATAACTGCGCCCAACGCACTGCCCATAATACCGGACGGACTATTATACGAATGCATCAGCATATAATCATATAAATCTCCTGCACTAATTTTAATGTCCAATTCTACCATCGCCTATCCTCCATGCCGGCTCGAAAAAGCACCTACTGTGTAGGTGCTTTTTTGAGTTACTTACATTATAAAGTTTTTAGCCGAAAATGCAAGTCCCTATTCATGACGCAGTGCCTCAATGGGGCTGAGCTTCGCTGCCTTTTTGGCAGGATAAATACCAAAAAAGATACCCACTGCCGAAGAAAAGATGCTAGCACCCAGAATTGTACTAAACTGTACCTTCGCCGTAAACCCGATCAATGCACAAATTCCATATGCCCCCAAGACACCGATCAGAATACCGATGAGCCCTCCCAACAGAGTGATGATCGCTGACTCTGACAGAAACTGTAATAAAATAGAACTGGTTCTTGCCCCCAACGACTTGCGGATGCCAATCTCTCTGGTTCGCTCCGTGACGGATACCAACATGATGTTCATAACACCGATACCTCCTACCAGTAAGGAAATGGCAGCCACGAACACCACAAAGATGGTGACATAACTTAATATCTCATTCATCTCGTCCATATAATCATTGAAGTTCTGCACCTGTATCGCGCCCTTGCCACGCACGTCATGTCTGTTCTCCATCAAACGTACCACTTCTGTCGCAACACCTGTCGCATATTCGCCTCCATCCGTGATAATCAGCAGGTCGTTGAAGCTGACATTAAAGCCAAATACAGATGACAGGATTGACATTGGTGCCTCTAACGTCACTGTCGACTGACCAAGTGACACAAATGTCATAGCCGCATTGTCCTGTCTGATGCCTACAATCGTAAATTCCTGCGTGGTTCCATAGAGCGACAAATCCAACGTCATCCCCACCACATTGGTTGTGCCGAAAAGCGTCTTTGCACTGCTCTCCGTAATCACACACACCTTATTGCCTGCATAGTAATCATTCTCCGTAAAATAGCGCCCCTTTACAATGGGATCGTTACTGGAATACTCAAGCCCGGCATTTCCCATCGTTGCGGAACAGTTGAATGTCCCCTTCCGCCCTGTGGCTGTTGCATTAAATCCCCATTGCGGCGTAACCGCCTTCACATGGGGAATCTTCTCCATGATCGCATCAATATCTTCGTCTGTGAATTCCACTTGAATCCCTTCGTCATTATCCCCATAGGAATAGATATAAATCTGACCGCCTGCAATGGCATTCAGTTCACTGTTAATATCTCCTTTCAGTCCATTTCCAATGGAAATGATCATAATGACAGAAGAAATACCAATGATAATGCCCAACATGGTCAAAATGGAACGACCTTTGTTATTCTTGATATTCATCAGGGCTATTTTGATATATTCCCATATTTGTGCCATAGTTCTCCTCATTTCCTTCGTGAAATACAAATTTTAAGCGTATTTATGCTCTTTTATTCTCTTTTCACGTTTTTACGTTGATCATCATTCCACATCCGGCATCACAACCACATTCCTGCCTTCTTCAATATCTGTAAGTGCCGATATCACAATCTCATCCTCCTCTGTGATACCTTCCTTGATCTCCACATAATTATCAGAAGAGATGCCGCAGATGATAGGCTTTCTCACGATCACACCATCCTCCACAACATAGAGGAAATCTCCGTCTCTGTCCGCATTGACTGCCTCCACCGGAACCATCAATATATCCTCGGCATGATTGGTATAGATATATAGCTTTGCATCCAATCCCAATATGATGTTGTCATCGGGATTCTGAATATGTACCTCCGCGCCAACCATGGGCGTTCCGGACTGGTTTGCCTGTGCCATGCGGTTGATCTTGGACACCTCTCCCTCATAGCTGCGGCCGGAAATCGTAATATCCACCTTCTGTCCCACACTCAGCTTCTCGATATCACGCTTGGATGCCGAAAAGGTGATTTTGACATTTTCACTGCTCTCCAGCGTCAAAAGCTGTGTACCCTCCATAACCGTAGCCCCTTCTATCACACTACATTCCGTAACAATTCCTTCAAATTCAGCCCGAATACCCTCTGAAGCCAGATCGTAATCAGCCACCGTGTCTTTATAGCTGATGTGTGCCAGCTCATTATCCACTTCGTACTGTGTCCGCATATAACCATCCATCACCGTATTCTCACTGGTAGTCTTCTGACTTTCCATACGCGCCTTGCTCTCCTCCAAGAGCGCCAGATTCTCCTGCACATCGGAGATCTTCTGCTGCAGACTGGCCACATTATCGCTGCTTGCAGTGACAGATTGTCTGTACTGATTGTACTGTATCTGCTTTTGTAAATCATTTAGCTGTTTGGTCTTGTCTGCATATTCCTGCGAAGCAGGATCAAGGCTCTTAATATTTTCTGTCAGATCGTTTGCGCTGACGCTTAAGTTATAATTCTCACCCACCAATGCGTTGGAGGTTCCCCGCTGTGCACTGTCCAAATCCCGTTGTAACCCTTGCAGAGTCTCTTTATCAGCCGCAATCTGTTGCTCGATAATGCCAAGGTTGTGATTTGCCTCATTGAGCTTGGACTGGCTGTCAGAATTGCCTACCAGCGCCTCCTGATAGACTGCGTCGCTTCTCCTTTGCTGTAGAGAAGCCTGATATTTCAGCTCCTCCATATCACTAAGCTCATAGTCCATCAACAGTTCCCCGGCTTTCACCAACTCTCCCGCAGATACATTGACCGATGCAATCGCACCGCCCACGCGGGCAAAATAGACCTTTTTGATCTCACTTTCCACGAGACCGCTGGTACTAATACTCTCCTGTATCTCTCCCCGCGTAGCTTTCGTGGTCGTGACATAAGCTGCGCTCCCCGCTGCACGGGAACAGCTTACCGCTCCTATAATCAGAGCAATCACGATCACTGCCACAAGAATAATCACTATCTTTTTACGTTTTTTCTTCTTTTTTTCCATCTTACCGTCCATACCTTTCCGCAACTTTTATACTTCTATCGTCTGCTCCGGCACACCTGTCTGCTGTTCCTTCTGCTCTTCCAAGGCTTGCTTGGAGTCCGATTCAATACGCCCATCCCGAATCTTGATGACCCTTTTTGCCTGTGCCGCTATCTCATTGTCATGGGTAATCAGAATTACCGTACGCCCATCGTCGTGTAGCTCCTTCAGAATCTCCATAATCTCTCCTGTGGAGTGGGAGTCCAGATTACCTGTGGGCTCATCCGCCAGAATCACCGGAGGCGCCTGAGCGATTGCCCGTGCAATAGCCACTCTCTGCTGCTGACCGCCGGACATCTCCGCCGGTCTGTGGTTCATACGCTGCCCCAATCCCACCTTTTCCAATGCCGTTCTGGATAGCTCAATACGCTTAGCGCGGCTGACACCGCGATAGATCAGAGGCAGCTCCACATTCTCCAGGGCTGTCAGATTCGGTATCAAATTAAATCCCTGAAATATAAAGCCAATTTCTCGATTGCGGATATCAGAAAGCTCATCATCATCCAATCCCGCCACATCCTGTCCGTGTAGCAGATAACTGCCGCTGGTGGGTACATCCAGACATCCCAGCATATTCATCAAGGTTGACTTGCCACTTCCAGATTGTCCGATAATTGCTACGAATTCTCCCTCTGCAATCGTCACGCTGACATGATCCAGCGCCCGAACCTCATTCTCACCGGGATTGTAGATTTTGCACATATCCCGTATCTCAACTAATGCGCTCATTTTTCCTCCTCATTTTTCATTGTGTCGCTGTACTATTTGAATAATACATTAATTCAATCCACCTGTCAACATAAATTTGCAAAATTAAGAATTTTGTAGTAACAGTTCATACCTGCTTTCTATAGAGCGAACGCCCTATCACGAAATGAAAGACTGAACGGTTACATTTTGTAGACATCCCTCCGCGATTCCATTGCACTCAATGGATTTGTATTATATAAAAAAGAATGCCGCTTGCGGCATTCTCGCGCCGAGCGCGGTTGCTTTTATGCAACATTTACGTTACGCGCGAGTGCGCATCCATAGCGGAGCGCTTTTTGTGTAATAGGAATTGCAGAGCAATTTCCTATTACACAAAAAAGGGATACGCTTCTCACCGTATCCCTTCTTCCCATATACAATTCATGTACCTATTTTCTACATATCCTTATGACCGAATTTGATAATCGGACTCAAAGGCTTATATACAAACAATGTGACAACCGACGCACATACCCCTTTGAGCAGATTCAAGGGTGCCACACACACCAACACAAAACTGTTCAAGCTGCCCGGTTTCATCAACGAATTCTTTTCCTGCCCCGCCGCAAGTATATCTGTCATATCCATATGAAACATTGAGGAGAATGCCGGCAGCAAATATACCTTATTCAGCCACGTTCCAAAGATCGTCATACATATAGTACCCACCACGCAAGCTACTATAGCACTTTTCTTATTCTTGCGAAAGGCGTAAATAACAGATGCAGGTAAAATCAAACTACATCCCACCGTAAAATTAGCCAAATCCCCCACAAACGCGGTAGATGTACCTTTGATAAGAAGCTTAAGCAAAATTTTAATAAACTCCATCAGTACACCTGCTGCCGGTCCGAATGCAAAGGTTCCAATCAGAATCGGAAGCTCACTAAAATCCAGCTTATACATTGTAGGCGGCGCAAAAGGTACCGGGATTTCCAGCAACATCAGTACCACGGCTATAGCCGAGAACATTCCTATCATTGCTGTTTTTCTGGTGGTAAGAATCTTCTCCTGCACACCATTTTTTTTCTGAGCCAGCTTCTCCAGCATCAACGCAATCAAAAATAACGCCACAATGATCCCGAAGAAACTTAAAACATACCCCGCATTCTCTGCGACCTTCTGAAACAAACCATTCATATTTTCCTCCATTTCCGACATCACACAGCTTAAATGGCACCACAAAACGTTTGCATACACGCGCTGCCTTATCCACCTTGCCACGTCATGTCTATATACTATATTTTGTAGGAAAATTCTCCTTTCGGTACAACATACAGTGTTTTTGCAAGCAAACTTGCAACTAAAAACCCCGAATCCATGGGATTCGGGGCATATCGCACAGCAAAATTTGCTCAAAACTGCTGTTGTTATCAAGCTTAACATAACGCTTGATATTCTTCTCTCATCCAGACTTTACTGTTGGTTTCGGACTTTCACCGAATCAGCCGTGGCAAAAATGCAATATTTCTTTCATCTTCACCCCGGGTCGCGGACTGTACCGCCAGTAGGGAATCGCACCCAACCCCGAAGAATTTTCTTATATTGGGCATCTGAATGGTATCGATGCCTTATGTAAAGTATATTATGACATTGTTATTTATTTGTCAAGACCTGTTGATTACTTCTGCGCTTTAATCTTCATGGTAAGAGAAATACGTTTCTTGGGCACATCTACATCCAACACCTGCACCTCCACGATATCTCCCACGCTGACCGCCTCTAAAGGATGCTTGATGTATCGGTCTGTTATCTGAGATATGTGAACCAGTCCGTCCTG
>JAFVDW010000086.1 GCA_017478245.1 Lachnospiraceae bacterium | reverse complement strand
TGCCTTCTGCTCTTTTTCTCCAATCATTGTAAGAAGGTAATCTGCGAATTCACAGCCTCAATGGGGCGTGTTGATGGTGGTAACACATTCCACATGCTGCGCCGTATCTCCAAGCATCAGAGCACATCTGGTATCCAGCCCCCCTTTGGAATGGGCAATCACATTGACCTTCTCACAGCCACTCTCCTGTACAATCTGATGAATACGAGCTGCCAGCTCTTTGGCACTCTCCTCCACTGCCAGCGCCGAGGAGTGATTGCCATAATAAATCTTTGCCCCGTTTTTCTCAAGCTGCTCAGGAATTCTTCCCCAATAGTTCAGGTAACGAAAGTCTCGAAAGAACACACCATGTACCATCAGAACAGGATATCGGGTATGACAGATTGCTTCGCTCTGCCGCTGCTCATTCAACAGAAGCTTCTCATTCTCAAACTGTACTTCCTTAGATACGGTGCGGATAATCACGCCCAGCATGATAAGATGAGCAATGGGAACCATCCCAAACACAGCGCCCAATATGCGCCATTTAAGCCCCAACTGTACCGAACGTACATAGACACGGATCATACCGCTCCAGAAGGTAATTGCAAGTACAATGACTGCCAGGACAGTATTCCCCATCCACCTTCCTGCTTGTGAAAGCATTATGGACTCCGGTAATAATTTCGACAGACATCCCAGGTAATAAACAACTGTGAGCACCGTACTGATCAAAAACAAAATCAACAGTTCACATCCATTGCCGCAGGTAATCCATTTTTTGCTGCGCAGTTTGCGATTGGCAGGTGATGGACTTACATTAATCCACACAAATGCTCCCAGCAAAAGCACCCAGACGATGGCTGACACTCCCTTGCTCTTTAACCCCCAGGTAAGTCCCACCACATTGGCTGACATGGCAAGTAGGACTCCATACAGTATTCTTATCACATTTTTCATCTGCTATCTTCCTTACATTCATCTCATTCATATCGTAAAGCATATAAGTTTAGTTTACAACAGGGATACTCACTCGTCAAATAAAATCCGGTCATTCTATATCAGCCTAGTTATTACGTTCTTGCTTTTTTTGATAAAATCATTTATGTTTTACTTAACCTTATATGAACCTTATTTCATTTTAGATTTTGTCAGAAAGGCAAGGATAGAGACATGACAAATGCAAAACAGTTACTTACACAAATAGAACATCATGAATTTGATTCCGTACTGGGTGCCATTTATGGAGCGGATAGCCATACACTCGCCCTTCAACGCAGACGCTACTGCGATGCTGTCACAAGCTACCTGGAACTATTTGGGGATGGCGGAATTGAGATTTACAGTGCCCCCGGCAGAACGGAGGTCTGCGGCAATCACACCGACCATCAGCGGGGGCTGATTCTGGCAGCCTCCATCAACCTGGATGCGATTGCTGTGGTGGGTACTGCGTCAGAGGATGCCATTGACTTTGTTTCCGAGGGCTACCCTGCCATTCATCTTGAGAAAAGCTCCTTCACAGAAGCAGATATTTCCGAGGAAGCCTTCGGCACCACAGCAGCGCTGATCAAGGGTGTCCTGTGCAGCCTGCGCGCCCGCGGTTACAGAACCGGCGGCTTCAGAGCCTATGTCACCAGTGATGTATTAAGTGGTTCCGGGCTGTCCTCTTCCGCCGCCCTGGAGTCCATCATCGGCACCATTCAATCCGGGCTATATAATGATATGACCATTCCCCCTGTAGAAATCGCAATCGTCGGACAATATGCCGAAAATCATTTCTTTGGCAAACCCTGCGGATTGATGGATCAGTTGGCATGCAGCGTAGGGGGCTTTGTGTATGTAGACTTCCATGAGCCGGAACATCCCCTTGTAGACAATATTCCTTTTGATTTGCAGGCAGCCGGCTATACTCTGTGTATTGTAGATACCAGAGGCTCCCATGCCAACCTTACTGACGATTATGCCTCCATCCCTGTAGAAATGGGGCAGGTAGCAGCCTGTTTTGAAAAAGATTATCTTAGCGAGATTACCTTGGAAGCATTTCTCGCCGCCATGCCAGATTTATATGGAAAGGTCAGCGACCGGGCTTTGCTTCGGGCATATCATTTTCTGACAGAAAATGAGCGCGTAAAGACCGCCGCCAATGCGCTTATGGAAAGACGGTTTGATGATTTCCTTGCCTGCATCCAGGCGTCGGGAAGCTCCTCTTATCGTTTTCTGCAAAATGTGTATTCCAACAAATATGAGCAACAACAGCCCGTTCCGGTTACCCTGATGCTCACGGAGCAGTATCTGGCTGCAAACGGAGTCTGCCGCGTACATGGCGGCGGGTTTGCCGGTACCATTCAAGTCTTTGTCAAAAATGAATGTGTGACCGGATACAAGGAATTCATTGAACAGATTGTGGGTGATGGTACCTGTCATGTGCTGCGGATCAGAAAGCAGGGCGGAATCAAGGTTCTGTAGGAAAAAGCTTGTGTTCTTCTTGTTTTACAGTTATAATCAAATGGAATTGCATTGCGAAGGATTCATTGCAATCCATCCGACTGTAGGAATAAGCATGTGACTGTACGGCTCACATACTTGTTCAGAGATAAAGCCGTGCAGAAATGAGGAAAATTTATGTATATTACATGTTTGGATTTGGAAGGTGTGCTGGTACCCGAAATTTGGATCGCATTTGCAGAGGCAAGCGGTATTCCGGAGCTGAAGAGAACCACTAGAGATGAACCTGACTATGACAAGCTGATGAAGTGGCGTCTGGGCATCCTGAAGGAGCATGGTCTTGGACTGAAGGAAATTCAGGATACCATCGCAAAGATTGAGCCCATTCCCGGTGCAAAGGAATTTCTGGATGAGCTGCGTTCCATCTGTCAGGTCATCATTATCAGTGATACCTTCTCACAGTTTGCAGGACCGCTGATGGAAAAGCTGGGCTGGCCTACGATCTTCTGTAACAGCCTGGAGGTGGCTGAAAGCGGTGAGATTACCGGCTTCAAGATGAGAATTGAGAACTCCAAATACACCACCGTCAAAGCGCTGCAGTCCATCGGTTATGATACCATTGCCAGCGGTGACAGCTACAATGACCTTGGCATGATCAAGGCAAGCAAGGCAGGCTTCCTGTTCAAGAGTACCGAGCAGATCAAAGCGGACAATCCCGAACTTGCTGCCTTTGAAACGTACGACGAATTGCTTGCTGCGATTAAGGCAGAATTACAGAAATAAGAGTAATTTCACCAAATCAAAAGGGGTATGGACGTGTGTCCGTACCCTTTCGTCGTGTTACGCCAACAGTTTGAGACTACTGTACTTTTCTCCCGGAAGCCACCTCAAAATGATATTTTACAATGCCCAGATCCACCTTGGTCAACACCCCTATTCCAGACACTTTTATCACCGGTTCTCCGTCCTTGATGCCCATCTTGAACTTCTGCTGATTGATGGCAGTAGGCGCCAACAGAGCCGCCTCTGCTCCTGCCCGAAACCAATCCGGCATATTGCCTTTGGATGCAACCACATGCTCCAGGGACTTCCCTTTATGCTGCACCCCCTGAGTCTGTCCATACCCCAAGGAAATAACGACGCAAAGCTTTTCTTCCGGCGGAAGCAGCTTTTTCACCACCGATTTGTTGAAGGTGGACGCCACCCAACAAGTATTCAACCCCAGCTTTTGTGCCTCCAACACCAGTTTTTCTCCGTAATAGCCGCATTTTTCCTCAATATCCTCATCCTTTTTCCCTGCCAGCACAATGTAATTATTCACATTTTCAAACCTTCCATAGTGCGCCAGCCTGGAATCAAAGCCTTCCGGGTCATCAAAGTGTATCTGCATATGCAGTCCGCTTTCCGCATTGATTTCGTTCACCAGCTTCTCCAACACAGCTCTCTTGTCTTCCTCAATTTTTTGCTCTGTGTAGGCACGCACAGAATGCCGCTCCCTGATTGCTTGTAGCGTATCCATCGTAATCCTCCTCGCTTTCCTTACATATGTCAGGCGTTTGCGAAACACCGTTCTCAAAGTAACTGCATTGTAACACAGTACACGCTTTTTAGGGAAGTCCTAAACGATTCTTTTAGAAAAATTTAAGAAACTTTTTTCTCTTTTGAGGAATACGTTAAAACAAAAAGGCTTATCATGAAAATCTATTCTCCACAATTTATCCGACTCCTGCGGGAGGATCGACCGGAGGCAGTCGCCTGGATCATGGGAAATGCGTCTCATCCTAAGTTGGGCGGTATCATTCGCTTTTATGCTGCTCCCATTGGTGGAATTGTCGTAAACGCCGAAGTCTTCGGGCTTCCGGATACGCAACAATCCCCCTCCCATTTTTACGCCATGCACATTCATGAGGTTGGGGACTGCACCCTGCCCTTCGACCGCACCGGTAGTCATTACAATCCCACTGCGGCTCTCCATCCTGCCCATGCCGGAGATATGCCACCACTTTTGGGCTACAATGGCTACGCATGGATGAGCTTCTACGATGCCAGACTGACCATCGGAGAGATTCTGGGCAAATCCATTATCATCCATGGGGGCAGAGATGATTTCACCTCTCAACCCGCCGGGGATTCCGGGGACAAAATCGGTTGCGGCGTAATTGAAGCCAGCGACTAGCGGTATGACCTCTGTAATCGAAAACTCTTGTAGCACCAAAAATGGAGCGGTTTGTAACAGCCGCTCCATTTCTGCTCTTTCCTTTTCTTATGCAATTTTCAAAAGACTATGAGATAACTCTCTGGAACATATCCTTGGTCACGCCGCAGATGGGGCATACCCAATCATCGGGAATATCCTCGAATGCTGTTCCCGGTGCAATACCATGCTCCGGATCACCCTTCTCAGGATCATAGGTGTAACCACAGGGGTTGCAAAAATACTTGTCCATTCGTTTGTCCTCCTTGGATAAAAATAATGCGTTCTCATAGTTGATATTAGTATTCTATCCTATTTTCCCGACAATGTCCATAGTTTTTTGAACATTTTGCACAAACAATCAAATATTTTCTATATCTTTTTGGTTATTCTCAACTAACTCGCTATTCTAAAAAGCCATACAGATGATTGTCCTGCACGAATGTATTGCCTCGATAAAGGAACAATACCTCATCCACCTCAAAGTCTCTCATCACATCCTTGGCACTTCCTGCATAGTAACGAGGGTCTACTACCACAATCTCGCCGTAGTCCTGCACCAGGAAAGGCAGGAAGCAATTAGCGAAGGAATCCTTCACCACAAGAATCGTTCTGTCAGCCTCGGATGCGGTGCGGATATCCACAAGCGCACTGTTACCGCCCAAGAATACCGCATACTGGTCTACGCCATTCAATTTATCAATATCATAGAGCGATGTGGAGCGCTTCTGTTCTTCCGGATAAGTTACTGTAAGCGGTGTGGGTTCTGCCGGGATATAAATCTCAATGGATTCTGTCTCATTCCAGGCAAAACCGCTATTTCTTGCCAATACTCCCCGGAAGGAATCTGTCACACGCTCCATCCGCCACTCCCCGCTGACATCCTCATACTTATTCCCTTGCTCCCGTGCCTCCCGAAGGGCTTCATATCCATAATATGCCCCCAGCGTGGTCCAGTGATGATCTGTTTTATAATAGATTCGCTCCCTTTTGTGTGCATACAGGGCTGTCCAACCATCCACCCAATGAATCTCTTCGGATAATTGCCCATGTATCTCTTGCAGTACGCCCTTCTGATCTCCAACATTTAGGTATGATGGGAGACAATCGCGCAATAGCTCCCCCGAATCCGGCACCAGCATCATGAAACAATCCACCTTCGGATAATCCCCTGCAAACTGCCCCATGGCTTCTATATTGCGGGACACTCTCTCCCAATCCGGGACAGCAAGCTTCTCCACCAGTTGTCCCTCTGCTCCCAGCAGCACATTGGCTGCCTCTATCTCACCGCCTGCAAGCCGCTCCACGATATGCAGACGCCGCAGAAGGCTTCTTGCCACAAACTGATCGCCCAGCCATTTTTCCACGCCGTCCGCATATTTGCCACTGCTCAACGTCTCCCATGTAAGCTCCGGCCGCCTCGTCAGAGAACGATTCTCCTCCGCCGAAAATGCAATATCCCTTGTGACAACGGACAATGTCATTCCGAGCAGCAGCAGTCCCAGAAAACAAACTGCACAGAGCACATCGGCGCCACATATTTGCTTTTGATTTCTTTTCTTCTTTTTCTTTTTACTCATAAAACAATCCTTTAAAATCTAAAATAAATAAACGGATTGTAGCTGTCCGTGATTAATGCCGCCACCGACAACACAAACATTCCTAAGAGCACCAGATTCTCCAGCCATCTCCATATGCCTGTGGAAAATGCCTTATCTGCCACATATTTTACAAGGGAGGTGGCACCTACTGCTGCTGCCAGCCAAAGCAGTCGGTTGCTGAGCAGCAGATAGGTCGTCTCCTTTCCCCAAAAAGCGACCGTTCCCATACCAAACATCCCGCCAACGAATCTCCACGCAGCTCCCAGACCTTCCCCAAAGAACAACACCCAGGCGATTACCACAAAAAACAGTGTATAAAGATGCTTCAGCAGCTTCGGCAGCCTTTGCAGCGCCTTCCCCCACAGAAATTTTTCCAGAATCAGAAGCACACCATAGTACAGTCCCCAAAACAGAAAATTCCATGCCGCACCGTGCCAGAGCCCCGTCAACATCCACACAACCAGGAGATTGCATATCTGCCTGACCGCACCCTTTCGGTTGCCCCCCAACGGAATATACACATATTCCCTGAACCATGTGCTCAACGAGATATGCCATCTTCTCCAGAAATCTGTAATAGAATCCGCCATATAGGGATAACGAAAATTCTCCGCAAAAGTAAATCCAAACATCCTTCCCAGACCGATTGCCATATCAGAATACCCACTGAAATCAAAATAAATCTGCAAGGTATACGCAATGGCGCCCAACCAGAACAATGAGACACTGCCCCGCCCTTCGGACACTCCTTGCAGCGCTCGCTCAAAGATGGCACCCATACCATTTGCCAGAAGCACTTTTTTCCCAAGTCCAACCAGAAAACGCCTGCTGCCCGCTGCCAAGCCGGACAAGGTCACCCTCCGACGCTCTAACTGTTCTGCAATATCCGCATATCGCACGATTGGTCCGACAATCAACTGCGGAAACATGGCAATGTATAATGCAAAATGTAACACATTTTGCTGTGCCTTCACCCGCCCGCGCTTCACATCAATCAGATAAGAGATTGCCTGAAAGGTGTAAAATGAAATCCCGATAGGCAACGCAATGGCTCGCACCGGCAGTGCCAGATGAAAGAAAGCATTCACACTCTCCACCGCAAAACCATAATACTTATAGCAGCTAAGCAAAAGTAGATTCACTGCTATGGCAATCCCCAGACTTACGCGCTGTTTTCCCTCCTCCCCTTTCACTGTCTCCAGCTCCAGTCCGCAGACATAATTAAACAAGATAGACAGAATCAACAGCAGCACATAAAAAGGCTCCCCAAAACCATAAAAAATCAGACTCGCAAACAGCAGCACAGCATTGCGCAGCCTCTGCGGACATAAATAATATACCACCAACACTATGGGCAAAAATAAAAACAAAAAAGTCAAACTACTAAATACCATGTATCTTCCCTACCAGACTGCTATCACAAGCAATCCCCTTCTACTCCGAAAACTTCAGCGCAACGCCTCCCGAAAAGCTCTTTCAACCTCCTTGGCATGTTCTGACACGCACAAAAGCACATAGTTGCCTTTTGTCACAACCTCCGCCCGCTCAATCAATGCAGAAGCCTCCGGCGCGTAACCGGCAAAATCCCGCTCCCTGCTCTTAAGCCTATTCATGACGGCACGCTCCACCAGTTCCTCATCAGCTCCATCCCGCAGCCGGAGAAGTAACAGCTCCTGCGCCTCCATGCCATAGGAAGCATAGTAAAACAATACCCCATCATAATCTGCCATCTCCAGACCATAATATCGCTTCAGAGCATGGGCATCTCCCTCTGCCATCCGCTCCGTATCGCATGCCGTAAGCACTGCCTCTGCCACCGTTTCAAAGGGTACGTCTCTTTCAGCTTTTTGCCAAAATGTATAAATAACAAATCCCAGCAGCGCCATCATCAACAGATATTTCGCCACTGCAAGCTTCCATTTTTCCTTTAACTGCGCTGCACTCAACACACTGCCTCCTCCCTTTAGAGCCCGGCTGCGTTTGCCATCACTTCCAACCACCTGCTATAAAACCCTGCCTGCAGGTGATACCCATCGTTGGCGAAATCAGTCGCTGTGGGCAAGTCTGTATTATCCAGAAAGGTCACTCCATGCTGCGCGCATTCCTCCTGTAGCACTGCATTGTAGGGACTCACATCATTGTAATAACCATTCATGGTCTGATTCTCCGGCAAGGGCTGAAACAGCGAATTCACATAAATATCCGCCTCCGGCACCTCCGTCTGTATCGTCTCCAGCAGGGTAACAAACTTCCTTCGAAATCTATCATAATCCTCCCCATCATGCCCGATGTCATTAAACCCATAATACAAAAACACATGCTCCGGCGCCAATTCCTTCACAGTCTCTACCTCCGAGACCGCCGCCGTCATACTGATGCCCGTCTTGGCTACCACACTGGTGGCATCCAGATAATTGAAATCGGTAAATCCCACCGCAATGGAATCTCCCATTACTACTGAATGTGCGAAACGCTTTGCCCAGCTTGGAGCTTCCCCTTGCGATGGTTCTTGTCCGCTTAACATATCGCCCCCACTGGCTGTCCCGTGTCTCGCTTCCTCTGCCATGCGCACCTGCTCCTGCACTGCATTCAGCTCCTGTGCTTCCAGTTCTTCCAGATAATCTGCCGCTCCCATCCGTACATCCTGTTCCTCTCGTGCTTCCGCACCGCTGCTCCCTGTCTCTCCCCGCAGCCCATCTATCAGAGGGGACGCAAGCACACTGCCTCCCACTGTCACCAATACCACAATCAATACCACAACACGCAGTCCGTTTTCACTTTCCCAGAATTTCATCCCACACCTCTATATCTGTACTACCGTTTCTCTATTCATATTCCCCTAACCTAAATATATTAAACAAGAATTTTCTCCAGTACCAACGCTACTCCATCGTTGTCATTGTCCTCCGTCACCCATTGACACATGTTTTTCACTAAGGTCAGCGCATTGCCCATCGCCACAGCCACACCGGCTTCACGCAGCATACCCATATCATTTTCATCGTCTCCGATTGCCAGCGTACACCTCTGCTCGATGCCAAGCTCCGCCGCCAATTCCAGGAATGCAAGCCCCTTATCTGACGCTGCATTCCCCATCTCTATATCCGTTCCGCAAGTAGTGACAATACGCAGTTCGGGATACTGCTGCAGTTGCTCCAGGATGTCCCTGCGCTCCACTTCAGCGTTGGTACGAATCCATATATTCTCAATGCCATCCGCGGTCTCGTCCATAAAACGAAAAATGTCATCTGCCCATCTTCTGCTGCGCTTCACATAATCGTACAGAATCCTGCCCTCATAACACTGCATAATCTGCTCATAAAATGTTCGATTACTATATCCCAACCCATGAATGAACACATTGTGCAGCAGCTTACGCTCCATGGGAATCCGAATGATTTCTTTGGCAACCGCTTTCTCTATGTACTTCCCATGGAGAATCGTGTCTGTCTGCAAATCATAGGTGACCGCTCCGTTGGAGGTAATCGCGTACCTGATTCCCTCAATGTTCCTAACCGCCTCATCTATTCCCGAAAGCGGTCTGCCGGTGACATACGCAATTTCTACGCCTTGCCGCGCGGCACTCTCTATCGCCTGCTTCGTCCGCTCACTAACCTGTTTTTGACTATTTAAGACTGTCCCATCCAAATCCAGTCCGACTAATTTGATGTTCATATTCTATACACTCATTCTGTGCTCCTTTTATTTGTCCTTTATTATATATCATTATTTTCAGTAAATAAACAAGTATTTGTGATGTCCCTTAAAAATCATACACCCACAGATTTCGAATCTGTTTCATGATAGTATGCAGGTCCCATGTCTTCTCACTGTTTGTCAGGCTATTGGGATCGTGTACCACAATCTCTCCCTCCTCTGTCACTCCTGTCAATACTATAAAATGTCCTGTGGTCGTGAAATCCCCTGCTCCCATAATACAGATAATCGGTCTTCCCTCCCACAGTGCATCCAGTATATGCTTTTCATCAAAAATAAGTTCTTTTGCCTCCAGCCCAATCTCCTCTGCCAAACCAGTCATCATACTCCAGGAGGAACCACTGCCCCATACATAGTAGCCGTCCTTCTCCGCAAGCTGTGCCATGGCATATGGATGCAAGGCAGTATCCCCTGTCAGACCCACATAGACCATGGAAAGACATGTAGGTCCGCAGCCGGTGATTGCAAGAAAATCATCCCCATACCGCTCGTAGCCCCAGCGCTCGTCCCACTGTAAGAATAAAGGAATACCCCCATTGGCTGCTTCCACATCCTTCGTAAGATCCACCTTCGCCAGACTCCCTGACCAGTTCTCATAGTCCAACACAAACTGCCTTGCCTCAGGATTTCTCTCATATAAGTCCAATAAGCTTTGGGGGTACCCCTCCTCCGCCACCCTCTCACCCCTCTCAATATTCCCTCTGACTAAAATTACCATCCCTATACACAAAATGCCTGCCAAAAGCATTCTTCTCCAGATGCGTCTGCGTGTCCGCTTCCTGATTTGTTTTTGTCTCTGTTGTTTTGTCTGCTGTTTCATAAAAACACCTCTTCCGTTTCGTTGTTCATAAGTTCTGACACTACCATTAAAACAAAAACAGAAGAGGTCTTCTTAAACACTTTCTATAAAATTACTATCTATTTTCTTACATTTTCTTTAATCAATTAACATATAGCTCCTTGCGGCAGCGTCATGATAAAACGAATCCATTCGCTTTCACTTTCACAGACAATGGTGCCGCCATGCAGACTGACTATCTCCTTTGTCACCGCAAGCCCCAGACCGGAGCCTCCGGTATCCGAGCTGCGGGAGTTGTCCATTCGGAAAAACTGTTCAAAAATATGCTCCAGCATCTCTTCCGGAATGGTTTTTCCTCTGTTCTCTGTAATCAGTTGAATCCTGTGCTTCTCCACCCGGCGAAGCGTGATTACAATCTGTGTGTTTTCATAGCTATAGTTTACAATATTCTTCAGCAGATTATCAAACACTCGCTCCATTTTATCAATATCACACAAAAGTTCCAGTTTTTCCTCAATCCTGCTGCTCACAGTCAGACCTTTTGCCTGAAACTGTGGAGCAAACTCACTGAGCATCTGCCAAAGCATCACAGAGAGATTTACATTGGCTTTCTCCAGAATCATATGCGAAAAATTAAACCGGGTAATGTCAAAAAATTCATTAATGAGCTCTTCCAGCCGCAATGATTTCTTCAGCGCTATGTTGCAATACTTTTCCCGCGCCTGCTTAGGAATATCCGCTTCCTTGCATACCAATGTCAGATAACCGATGATAGAGGTCAGCGGGGTCTTCAGGTCATGCGCCATGTACATAATCATATCATTTTTTCTCTGATTCGCTTCTCTTGCAGCCTGGGCATTCATCTGATGCTTGATACGAATCTGATTCATTTCATGCTCCAGATTTGCAAAAGAAATCGGAAGGGAGATTACATCGTTTTTCTCGGAATACAGTTGGTTGACCGCCCGACCGATGCTTTCCATTCCTAAGGATATTTTCCGAAACTGATATAAGGTAAATACCACAGAAAAACATAGCAACACAAGCAAGCCCACAGACACCCCATGTAGCTTCATCCATTTCAATTCCGCGTACCAGGCATCATACGGTCTCCACACTCTCCTGGAGCAAATCCATGCTCCGGCAGAATACAAAAAGAATATCCCAAAGGCAGTTACCGCAAGAGCTGCCATGTACCTGACACTCCACTTCCGAAAAAGTTCTCTTTCCGTTTGTTTATTCATAACCGGCTTCCCTCCAGCTTGTATCCCACACCCCATACGGTCTTGATGAACTTGGGATGCCTTGCATTCTCGTGCATCTTTTCACGGATTCTTGACACATGGGTAAACACCGTATTATTACTGTCCAGAAATTTCTCCTTCCAGACCTGCTCAAAAATTTCCTCCGAGGTCACCACCTGATTCATGTGCCTGCACAGATATAGCAGGATTGAAAACTCTGTAGGTGTCAGCTCTAACTTTTCTCCATATAATATAGCGCTATGTAAATCTACGTTAACCTCCAGTCCGCGGATTTCATACGTTTCCTTCTCATCCTTACTTAAAGCTTTGTTGTATTGCTCTGCTCTGCGCAGTTGCCCTTTCACCCTCGCCAACAGCTCCAGGGGTTGAAAGGGCTTTGTCATATAATCATCTGCGCCCAACAAAATACCGTTTACCTTGTCAGTCTCCCAGGTCTTGGCGGTGAGCATGATAATCGGGAAATAAAAGGCTTCCCGAATCTTTCTACAAAGAGTAAAACCATCCATGTCCGGAAGCATCACATCCAGAATCGCCAAATCCACTTTTTCCTGCCGGATAAAATTCCACGCATCCACACCGCAATAAAACTTATAAACTACATAACCCTCGCTCCCCAGATACACCTCTAGCAGATCCGTAATTTCCCTTTCATCATCTACAATCAATATCTTCTTATCCATTGGCACACCTAACTCCTTCTCTCCCCACAGTGTACCATAAGATTCCTAATTATTTCTTAAGAGTTTCTTACAATTTTATCTCTACCAGTTCCATATTTCACATACACAATGCTCAGCTCCGAAATGGTGTCATCACCTACCAAATCCTACAGCTCCATATCACTGTAATAAGTTACATGCCTGCTTCCTCCGTATAAAGCGTCACCCGAAAAGGACTGACTTCTATCTTTTCCAACTGTAACGCATGATGTGCCACAGGAAGCGCCGAATGGACTCTGCTCCGTGCTCCCTGTTTCTTCCCAACCTTCATTATCATCTCGTACCCGTATGCTCTTCAGAAAAAACTGTTTTGTCCATTACCGTCACAGTTTGCCGCATCCATAGCGATAGCCACCATCAATGCTGCCAGCTCGTCTTGGTCATCGGCAATATCAAGGACATAGGTATCACCCCATTGAAAAAGCTTTTTGGATATCTGAACAACTTGCCTGCTTCCTTCATAAACACTGTAATTCCATTCCCAGAAATCTCCCTCCAGGCGCCACCCTCTATAGTCAATTTGATAGCGGGGACGCAAGAGTGTAAACTGCTGCTTAATGATTCCCTGAGAATATCCATCTATGAAGATTTCAAATTCCTTGAGAACACGAAGTACCTTTTCCTGTATCAGGGCAAGCTCCTGCCCGGTGCGCCTGTCATATATGTGTATTCTGTGTCCGAGAGAGAAAAAATCAGCCTTAACAAAATACTTGGGATTGTTATTTTCATCATATATCTCGTAAGTGTCCGTCCAGGAAAATACCTTCTGTTTGATTAATAATCTGCTCATTTTACATGTTCCTCTTTACTTATACCTTTCTATTCACCTACCGACGTCTCAACTTTAATCGTATAATCCTTTAAACTGTAGGTGCTTTTCACAAAATTTTTGATAAGAGCCTGCGCATTCCGATTCGCCCTCTCCAGCAGCCCTTTTTCAACTGCCTTTCGCTCAGCGGTCTCCTTCAATCGAATCACCGTCTCATTCACATCACTGACACTGATGGGATTGAATATGCTATTTTTCTCATCATATAACTGAAAACTCTTTTCATCCACCTCAGAGCTCAGAATCTCCGCCTCCGGGAGCGTTACTGTGACCAGCTTTTTCAAGTCATCCTTCTCCACCTCAATACTTGTGAAATCAATACCCGCCTTGATGGTTCCATCATAGCTGTAGATAAATCTGGACTGGGTAAACGGAATCTCAAAGCCCTTGAATGACTTGGACTCATCATAGGTCTCCACACCCGTATAATCATATTCCTCCGTAGCCAGCTCCCCGATATCCTTCAAACCTTCTTTGATGATTTCACTGGTAATCTCCGCTTCTTTTTCTATAAAAATCTCTTTTTCAACCGTCTCCACCACCGTTCGTTCCTCAAAGATATGCTTCGCTATCAGGAATCCTCCCCCTCCGGCTGCAAGCAATAATACAATTACAATGAGTAAAAATCTGACATATTTCTTCATGATAACCCACCCTTTCTAATGTTCTGCCTAATCCTGCCCGGTAAATTTATCCTTGAGATTATTCCAGATATCTGTTACAGATTCCGCAAAATTATCCTTTGCCTCCCTTGCCGAATCCAGGAAGCTCTGTACCATCTCCGAGGTCTGTGGATGACCTGCGGCCTCCTCTTCCTCTACAATGATGGTTCCTATCTCATCCACTATGCCTGTAAGCTCATCAATCTTCTTCTGCTGCTTCTCGATGGTATCCTCAGACACCTCCAGCATCTCCTGTAAGCCATGTGCATAATCCTGCAGGGATGTTACATTTTGTTCCAGTTCACTGACCGTTCCCTGAAGAGACTCCACCTGTGCCTGGAGCTGATTCCGCTCCTCCAACAGCGCATCGTATTCCTTCTTAGATACACAACCGGGCAATGCAAGCATTGCCAGAAGCATAATCATTGCCGCTCCTCTTTTGTTCATCCTCTCACCCATACCTTTCCAATCATCATACACACATATCTTGCTTTTATGTCAACCAATAACTCGCTCCACCTACCAGCTCTATGAAGAAATAAATGCCACAATACAAATGCCAACAATAGAGCATTCCTAATCCGAGCTTGATAACTGTGCGCAAGCTGCCCCACCTGATATCCAACCACTTCACAGCACACACGGTAAATAGCATAAATAGGCAGAAGCTATAGCCCCACAGGAAATTGCCATCTACCGAACGTGTTCCACTTTCCACCAGACACAGCGCCTCTCCAAAGCCCAATCCCGCCATAAGGACAAGGAATTGATATTTTTTATCCGTGCGTAACTGCTTACACGTCACCAAAAGCGCCGCCACACAGAACAGAACGGAACAAAGTACGGCAGGCTTCGTCAGCCTTGCATGAAGAGAGAAGGTGTACCATGGATGAAAGCTGATTCCATTGCCCGTATCCTCCCCGAAGAGCACCCTGTTCTGCCAGAGAATCACCAGACCGCTTGGCAAAAGCGCGGAGCCAAAGGCAAGGATTCTGACAAGAGGTACCTTGCGAAACAAATCAGCCAACAGGTACAAGCCCACAATCGGTGAAAATACCAACAAAAAGCTTGGCTTCACCCCCGTACAGATTACGTTCAGAAGTGCAAAACAGACCCACTCCCTCAACGTAATTCCTTCCCGATATTTTTTTTCCAATTTGAAATACTGAATCAATACCAAAAGCGCCATCATGCGCATACAAATATATGTTGAATTGTGCCAAATATTGGGCGATTGATAACTGACATAGCGATATTCCCCCACAAAGCGCAAATAGCATGGCATCACCAGATTTAAAGTCAACGCCAATATAGTATTGCGCCAGCCTTGCCCCACACTGATATCCGGTTCCGTTCCCTGCAATATGACTATCAGCCTTTGTGTAGCGTACACCGATACCACAGATACCGTTGCCAGAAGCACTGCGATTCCCACGGTACTGCCGCCGCAGAGCACATACAATGCCTTATAGAAAAATGCCGTAAAGCTATAATACCAGCCATCCTCCACCACCATACTGATATGCAGCGGCAGGTCTGACTGATAAGGAATCGGATCGGGCAAAGACAGATCCGCTATAGACTGATGATAGTAAAGCCATAGACACGTCAGACCAAAGATGACGACCATACCGTGAGCCATCACTCCGCACAGCTTTTCCAGATTATTTCTTCTGCTCTCTGTCATGTCTGCCCCCTTTTCAAATCTACTTTTTATTATATATCTGATTGCAAAACCTCTATCATTCACAAACGCTTATTTTTATTATATTTTGCATGGACGCACAAGTCAAGGCAGCCTTTATTTCTGATAGTGTAAAGATATCGTTGGATGGATACAAAAAGGGAGTTCCTCAGATTACAATGATTTATTTCCTGTCTTCACCATTTTAACTTTAATATCTGTTTCTGTCAAAAACTTTATAGATTATTGAGCTGTTCGCGTATGGAGAGTGTCTTTTTGGCAGTACTATAGGGCATATGTGTCTGGATTTGGTCAATATAGCTCCTCGCCTGATTATAGTGTTCCGAAAGAATCTCACCGGCACTAACCGGTTTGGGCATTATGTCTTCTGTACCAGTAGCACCAAGTTTACGCTGTCTTCGGCTGTACTGTACGAGCTCAATAATCTTATCCCGACCGTTATTACGCTCGAAACATCTGAGCTTACTCATGCGGTCAGCACCGGTCTGGCTCCATCCCATGGGTCGTGAACTTAAACGGTCTGAAAGCACATGACTTACATCCCCCACTGAACTAATCAGTGTACGTCGGTCATGACGCTGAACTACATAGTTATTTATCCGCCATACAATAGGCTTCCAGTGCTTTTAAGTCCTTGTCTGTAAAATCTTTTCCTTCTGCTACTAAAATCTTAGCCACTCTGCGCCATTCTTTTTTTGCTGTATCATTTAACCACTTCGGACAAGGCTTAGGCTTATTTTTCTCTTTTTCCTTTTCTTCTTTTGCCATGCTGCCACCTCTTAGCCCCCCTATAGTAAAAATCAACTTTTTTTCTCACGCCGACTTGAACTCGGGACTTTTTTTAATTGTTTCAAAACTTTTATAACCCCCGTCAAGAACGAACTCCCTATTGAATCGTTCTAACATAGCGTATAGAATCATTTGCATTTTTCTTTTTGCCTTGTAGCTGCGTTCATACTCTGTATGTATGCGCCCATGGTTTGCTTCGCTTAGTCCTATGACGTTCGCCGCGTCCAACCTTCTTCCCCAGGCTTCCGTTATCTCTTGTATGTGGTGGTAGTTCTCTGCTGCTACTATCTTTCCTGTCGTGTAGTATTCGTATATATCTATTCCTAATTGTTCTGCTGCTCTGAATAGTTCCCATGTTTTGCTATTATAAAACTGCTGCCGCCTGGCTTCTTCGTCCCTCATGCGCCGCTGCTTGTATTCCCTGTACTTCTTCCTGTCTGTATCCCTGTGCTTACTACAGTAATTAACCCCAGTTTCTACTACCTTGTGGCAGCCTGGATAGCTGCATAACTTCTTTATCAACTGCCACCTGAAGTGCTATACGAATGTTGTAACAGTAGTGGCTAATAAAATATAATAAATCTTACAAAGAAAAGAGGTACACATTATGGCACAAAGCTACACACCAGAATTTAAAAAGAAAATCGTTCGTCTCCACATTGAAGAAGGAC
>JAFVDW010000085.1 GCA_017478245.1 Lachnospiraceae bacterium | reverse complement strand
GTGCAGGCTGTGAGGAGCATTTTTATGAGGCATTGACAGAGGGCGGAGCAGAGGCTGCACTGGCAGCATCGCTGTTTCATTATAAGGAGTTGGAAATCCGGCAGGTGAAGGAGTATCTGCGGGATAAAGGAATCAGTGTCAGACTGTAGTGACAAATATAAGAAAGGCATGGTTGATTTTAGATGGCTATGATTACCAATGACTGGCTTGATGTTCTTGGGGGAGAATTTCGCAAGCCCTATTATAAAGAACTTTATCATTTTGTATTGAATGAATATAACACTACGCAGGTCTTTCCGCCGGCAGAGGATATTTTTAATGCCTTTCATATGACACCCCTGAGTCAGGTGAAGGTGGTAATTATCGGACAGGACCCCTATCACAATGTGGGACAGGCACATGGCTTGTGTTTTTCTGTAAAGCCGGATGTGGAAATTCCCCCTTCCTTAGTGAATATCTATAAGGAGTTACACGATGATCTGGGGTGTTATATCCCTAACAATGGGTATCTGGTAAAGTGGGCGAGACAGGGAGTTTTGATGTTGAATACCGTACTTACGGTGCGAGCGCATATGGCGAATTCACATAGAGATAAAGGCTGGGAGCAATTTACCGATGCTGCGATCAGGGCTTTGAATGAACAGAATCGCCCGATTGTCTTTATTCTTTGGGGCAGACCGGCTCAGATGAAAAAAGTAATGTTAAACAATCCGAACCACTTGATATTGGAGGCACCGCATCCCAGTCCGCTGTCTGCGCACAGAGGTTTTTTTGGCAGTAGACCGTTTAGCAGGACGAATGTGTTCCTGCAGGAGCACGGGCAGACGCCCATCGATTGGCAGATTGAAAATATCTAGCTTTTTTATGAATTATGGTGTATACTTGCAGATGAATATTTTTACATATAATGAATGATTTGTATAAGAAAGGCATGATACGATATGGAAAAGAAAGCATTTGTGACCAGGGAACTGATTGAGGAGATTTTGAAAACTTATCCTACGCCCTGTCATATCTACGATGAAAAGGGGATTCGTGAAAATGCGAAGGCATTAAAAGAGGCTTTTGCGTGGAATAAGGGATATAAGGAATTCTTTGCTGTAAAAGCTACCCCCAATCCCTTTTTAATCAATATTTTGAGAGAGTACGGCTGTGGATGTGACTGCTCTTCTAAAACAGAGCTGATGTTGAGCAATGCCATGGGAGTGGCAGGCGAGGACATTATGTTTTCTTCCAACGATACGCCGGCAGAAGAGTTTGCGTATGCGGCAAAGATAGGTGCTACCATTAACTTGGATGATATCACGCATATTGATTTCTTAGAGAAAACGATTGGCTATCTGCCAAAGACGTTGAGCTGTAGATTTAATCCCGGCGGTTATTTTTCGCTGGGGACGGATATTATGGACAACCCCGGTGATGCCAAATACGGCTTTACCACCGAGCAGATGTTTGAAGGCTTTAAGATTTTGAAGGAAAAGGGTGTGGAGAATTTTGGCATTCATGCTTTTTTGGCGAGCAATACAGTGACGAACGAATACTATCCTACACTTGCGAAGCAGCTTTTCGAGTTGGCAGTGCAGTTGAAGGAGCAGACCGGTGCGGATATCAAATTCATCAACCTGTCCGGTGGCATCGGTATTCCTTATCGCCCGGATCAGACACCCAATGACATTAAGGTCATCGGAGAGGGCGTGAAGAAGGTGTACGAGGAGGTGCTGGTTCCGGCGGGAATGGGAGATGTGGCGATTTATACGGAGCTTGGTCGTTTCATGATGGCACCCTACGGTCATCTTGTCACCAAGGTTATTCACGAAAAGCATACCCATAAGGAATATCTGGGAGTGGATGCCTGCGCTGTAAATCTGATGCGTCCTGCAATGTATGGAGCATATCATCATATTACAGTGTTGGGGAAGGAAAATGAGGCGTGTGATCACACATATGATGTGACAGGGTCTCTCTGCGAGAATAATGATAAATTTGCTATCGACAGAATGCTTCCTAAGGTGGACATCGGTGATTATATCGCCATTCATGATACCGGAGCGCATGGATTTGCCATGGGGTACAACTACAATGGTAAATTAAAGTCAGCAGAGCTTCTCCTGAAGGAGGATGGAAGTGTGCAGTTGATTCGTCGGGCTGAGACACCGAAGGATTATTTTGCTACCTTTGACTGTTTTGATATTTTTGAACAGATTGACTTTGAAGCCTAAGCTTAAATGTTTTCTAAGAGGTGAATTATGAGGTATGGAAAGGCTTTGCCTGCAAATGGGACGATTGGCTTTGTAGCCCCTTCCTTTGGATGCGCCATTGAGCCCTACCGCAGTGGATTTTGGAACGCCCAGCGTAAGTGGCGTGGAATGGGATATGAGCTGAAGCTTGGATCAAACTGTTACGCAGAAGAGGGAATCGGCATCAGTAATTCGCCTGAGAAGTGTGCAAAGGAACTGATGGAGGCATATATGGATGCGGAGAGCGACTGCCTGATCTCCTGTGGGGGTGGAGAGCTGATGTGTGAAATCCTGGAATATATGGATTTTGAGAAGCTATCCAAGGCAGCTCCTAAATGGTATATGGGCTATTCAGATAATACAAACATGACGTATCTGTTAGCAACCATATGTGACACCGCGTCTGTATATGGACCGTGTGCGGCGGCTTTTGGCATGGAACCGTGGCATAAATCTCTTGAAGATGCAATGGGCGTTTTGACCGGCGGGGTCAATACGCTGTCCGGTTACGGAAAGTGGGAACTCGAATCGCTCAAGGACGAGGAGCATCCATTGGCTCCTTACAATGTGACAGAGGAGCGCGTTCTGAAATGCTACGAAGGACAACAGAAGGTAGACTGGGAAAATCACCCGGAGGAGCTTCGTTTTCAAGGGAGGCTTTTGGGAGGGTGTATGGATTGCCTTGTCAATTTGGCAGGAACCCGATTTGATCATACAGAACATTTCCTGGAAACATATAAAGAGGATGGTATCATCTGGTTTTTGGAAGCTTGTGATCTGAATGTTTTTGACATCCGCCGGGCGATGTGGCATATGGAACAGGCAGGCTGGTTTCGTTATGTGAAAGGCTTTCTGATCGGCAGACCGCGTCTTTTTGGTCAGGAAATGATGGGGCTGAATGCTTATGAGGCTGTATTGAAGGTGGCGGGGAGTAAGCATGTGCCTGTTATCATGGATGTGGATTTGGGTCACTTGCCGCCGATGATGCCGCTTATCACAGGAGCCCTTGGAGAAGTAGTGGTAAAAAGGAATGAGATTTGCATAAATATGGCAAAGTGCTAAGAAAACAGAAATAAATCATAATACAAAATAGAAAAAATTTGAAAAATCTCTTGCAAAGAGAAGAATTCTGTGATATCATATCTTTTGTTGTGAGCGATATCACAAATGCCGGCGTGTCGGAATGGCAGACGAGGCAGACTCAAAATCTGTTGTGGGCAACCACGTGCGGGTTCAAGTCCCGCTGCCGGCAGTTAGAAGAACGATAAGTATGGTATAGATGCCGTATTTATCGTTTTTTGTGTAATAGGAAATTGCTCTGCAATTCCTATTACACAAAAAGCGCTCCGCTAGGGATGCGCACTCGCGCGAAACGTAAATGTTGCATAAATGCAACCGCGCTCGGCGCGAGAATGCCGCAAGCGGCATTCTTTTTCATTTACAGCGCTGACGTGCAGAAGAGAGAAATGTGGAGTAGGAACTATAAATCCCATGAAGAAACTATGGACGCGTTGGCTGGAATAATGGTATACTGTAAGATAGGGTATAGTATAAGAACAGGGTGAGGCGTATGGATTGTAAGGAATTTGAGAGACTGATTCCGGAGTTCATCGATCGCGAGATGGATTTTCAGACTTTAAATAAATTTAATGAACACATGAAAAAATGTGATAATTGCAGAGAGGAATTGGTGATACAGTTCCTTGTCACAGAGGGTATGCAGCGTCTGGAGGAAGGAGATTCCTTTGATTTACAGCGGGAATTGGATGAACGTCTACAGGAGGCGCGCAAAACGATTCGCAGACGCAACGGATTCTTGTATACCACTGCCATTTTGGAAAGCTTGATTGTAGCAGCAATCGCAATAATTATTTTTTGGATGGTACGATAATGAGTGAAAAGTTAGTGCTGATTGATGGACATAGTATATTGAACAGAGCGTTTTATGGAGTCCCGGAGCTTACCAATGCGCAGGGATTGCATACCAATGCCATTTATGGCTTCCTGAATATCATGTTCAAAATATTGGAGGAGGAACAGCCGGATTTCCTGGCAGTTGCTTTTGATGTGCATGCGCCGACCTTCCGACATGAGATGTATGATGCCTATAAGGGCACACGCAAAGCGATGCCGGAGGAATTGAGAGAGCAGGTACCTGTGATGAAGGAAATGCTTCAGGCGATGCACATTGTGATCGTGGAGCAGGCAGGGCTGGAAGCAGATGATATTTTGGGAACTTTGGCAAAGAAGGCGGAGGCAGACGGAAAAGAGGTTGCGTTGGTGTCCGGAGACCGCGATTTGTTACAGATTGCCACAGAGCACATTAAGATTCGCATTCCCAAGACGAAGATGGGAAGAACGGAGATTGAGGATTATTATGCAAAGGATGTTCTGGAGAAATATCAGGTGACTCCTACACAGTTTATAGAATTAAAGGCTTTGATGGGAGATACAGCGGATAATATTCCGGGAGTTCCCAAGGTGGGCGAAAAGACAGCCACGGCGCTTATGGTGGAGTATGGCTCCATTGAAAATATATACGCCCATGTGGAGGAGCTATCCAAGAAGAGTATCCGGGAATCACTGATTGAGAACCGGAATCTGGCAGATTTGAGTAAAGCACTTGCCACCATTAAGACAGATGCAGAGGTTACGTTGGATTATGCAAAAGCGCGTGCAGAAGGCTACTACACTCCGGAGGCATATGCCGTATGCAAGCGTCTTGAGTTCAAGAATATGCTCAGCCGTTTTTCGGTGGAGCCGGATGCATTGATGTCACGGGAAAATAAAATTGCAGAAAGCTTCCGGCAGATACCATCACTGGATGAATTTCTGGCTTTTGTTCAAAGTGCAGAAGCAGAGTCTGAGGTGGGACTGCTGTTGCTCATAGAAAAAGGAATGCTTTTAGGTGTCTCTCTGTCGGTTGAGGCGGAGACGGTTTTCTTTGTGCTCACAAGGAAAACGCTTGGAGATGAGAATGGACAGATTTCGTTGTTTGAGCAGGAAGTGGATGCACAGGATGATACGGAAGCTGTCAGAAAAGCGCTGCTTCAATTATCTACAGCCACAAATATTACGACGTTTGATATAAAAAATGAGTATGATTATCTGAGTCAGGAGGATACAGAACAATATTTTGATATTTTAATCGGTGCCTATTTGCTAAATCCTCTGAAAAATGACTATGATTTGGACACGATCGCAGCGGAACATCTGCAACTGATGATTCCCGGCAGAACGGAGACCTTCGGTAAAGGCAGTATACAAGAGCTGCTTGCCAAGGAAGAAGGGGAAGAGGGCGACAGAAAATGCAGAGATTACGCGTGCTACGGCGCCTATGTTGCGAGGGAGGCTGCTGCTGTCATCCGGGAGAAGCTGGAACAAACCCAAATGGAGACGTTGATGCGGGAGATTGAAATGCCGCTTTCGTTAGTGCTCTATGATATGGAGCGAGAAGGGGTGGAGGTTCGCAGACAAGAACTAAAGGAGTACGGAGATGCTTTGGTTGCCCGTATCGGGGAATTGGAACAGTCCATACACGCACAGGCAGGGGAGGCATTTAATATCAATTCGCCTAAACAGTTGGGAGAGATTTTATTTGATAAAATGCAGCTTCCCGGTGGCAAGAAGACCAAGACGGGTTATTCGACGGCGGCAGATGTGCTGGAAAAATTGGCAGATGAATACCCGATTGTAAAGGATATCCTGGAATATAGGGGTTTGACAAAGCTAAAATCCACTTATGCGGATGGACTTGCAGCGTTTATTGGACCGGACAAGCGTATTCACACGAATTTTAATCAGACCATCACAGCTACCGGCAGAATCAGTTCTACGGAGCCGAACTTACAAAACATTCCGATGCGAATGGAGCTTGGAAGACGTATTCGCAAGGTGTTTGTTCCCAGAGATGGCTGCGTGTTCATGGATGCAGACTATTCGCAGATTGAGCTGCGTGTGTTGGCGCATATGTCAGGAGATGAGCAGTTAATTGAAGCCTATCGGATGGATCAGGACATCCACAGAATCACTGCGTCGCAGGTATTCCATACACCCTTTGAGCAGGTGACGGATTTACAGAGGCGCAACGCGAAGGCAGTGAATTTCGGAATCGTGTATGGCATCAGCTCCTTTGGACTCAGCCAGGATTTGAGTATCAGCAGAAAAGAGGCTGCTGATTATATTGAGCAATATTTTGCTACTTATCCCAAGGTGAAGGGTTTTTTGGATAAGCTGGTGGCTGATGCCAGGGAAAATGGGTATGTTACCACTCTGTTTCATAGGAGACGCCCGGTGCCGGAGCTTGCCTCGTCCAATTTCATGCAGCGTTCCTTTGGAGAACGAGTGGCGATGAATTCCCCCATACAGGGAACGGCGGCAGATATTATCAAAATTGCCATGATTCATGTGTGGCGGGCGCTTAAGAATGCGCATCTGCGCTCTAAGCTGATTTTACAGGTGCATGATGAGCTTTTGATTGAAACTTATCGGGAGGAAGAAGAGGCGGTACGCAAAATATTAGAGGAAAACATGAGGTCAGCGGCACAACTCAAGGTGGAACTGGAAATCGATTTGCATACCGGAGAAAATTGGTACAAGGCGAAGTAGATGAGGGAATTACGATTTATTGGAATCACCGGCGGTGTGGGCGCCGGCAAATCAGAGATATTAAAATATATTGCAAAGCATTATATGTGTGAGATATATCTTGCCGATGAGGTGGCAAAAGAGGTTCAGCGTTCCGGAACGGAGTGCTTCTGCCGGTTGCTCAGACTTATGGGAGAGAAGGTGATCGGGGAAGACGGTGAGCTTGCGCGTGGAAAGGTGGCAGAGCTGATTTTTGCCGATTCCGGCATGCGAGAGCAGGTAAATGCCATTGTACATCCGGCTGTAAAGGATTATCTTTTGGAGCGTCTTGAGAGCGCAAAGCGCAATCCGAAGGTAGAATTATTTTTTGTGGAGGCTGCGCTTTTAATTGAGACAGGTTATGGAGAGCTGGTGGATGAAATGTGGTATATATATGCCAGTGATACCATTCGGAGCAGAAGGCTGCGGGAAGCCAGAGGCTATGACGAAGAAAAGAGCCGCCGCATCATGGCGAGTCAGCTTTCGGAAGATGAATTTCGCAAAGCTAGCAGCTTTGTGATCGACAACAGTGGTTTACTTACAGATACTTATCAGCAAATAGATAAAAAATTGGAGGCTTTTACATGGCAGGAATAAGGGAAGGTCAGGGACAATTCGTATTTGGCTTGGACATCGGTACAAGGAGTATTGTAGGTACGGTGGGACAGCTTGAGGGTAATAAGTTTCATGTTTTTGCCCAACGTGCAAAGGAGCATGAGACCAGAGCGATGCTGGATGGACAGATTCACGACATTATCAAGGTGGGAGAGACCATCAGGCAGGTCAAGGAAATGCTGGAGAAGGATCTGGACAGAAATCTGACAGACGTTTGTATCGCTGCGGCAGGAAGAGTGCTTCGAACCATTACCACCTTTGTGGAGTATGATTTTGAGGCGGATAAGGAAGTGACCGATGAGGACGTCAGTGCGTTGGCAACGGTCGGGGTGGAGAAAGCATACGAGGAATTTCAGAAGGTAAATGACACAGATATGAAGTTTTATTGTGTGGGATATACACCTATGCGTTATTATATGAACGGGTATCAGATTGGTAATCTGGAGGGTCATAAAGCCAAAAGCATTGGACTGGATCTGATTGCGACTTTCCTGCCGGACGATGTGGTAGATGGCTTGTACAAAGCAGTGGAATTGGCAGATTTACATGTGGCGAATCTTACCCTGGAGCCTATTGCAGCTATTCAAGTGGCTATTCCGGAAAAATTCAGAATGCTGAATATGGCTTTGGTAGATGTAGGCGCGGGAACCAGTGATATTTCCATTACAAAGGATGGAACGATCACTGCGTATGGGATGATTCCGATTGCGGGAGACAGTCTGACAGATATCATTGTGCAGCATTGTCTGGTGGATTTTGAGACGGCAGAGCATATCAAGCGCCAGAGCGGTGCGCAGGAAATGGTGGAGTTCTCAGATATTATGGGATTGCCGCAGACGATTTCTTCTCAGGAAGTAAAGGAGCTGCTGGCATCTTCTGTAGATAATATGACGAAACAGGTTGCGGAGTGCATCCGGGAATTGAATGGTGATAAGCCTGTCAGTGCGGTCTTTGTTGTGGGCGGCGGCGGAATGGTTCCCGGCTATACCGAACAGTTGGCGGAGAAATTGGGAATTGTAAAGGAGCGTGTGGCAATCCGGGGTCAGGAAGTGATGCAGAATATTATATTCGACATGGAAAATGCCCGTAAGGATTCTCTCATGGTAACGCCCATTGGTATCTGTTTAAGCTATTATGAGCAGAGCAATAACTTTATTTTTGTGGAGTTTAATGGCAACCGAATTAAGCTGTATGACAATGGAAGATTATCGGTGGCAGATGCTGCGGTGCAGTCTCAATTTTCCAATGAGGATTTGTTCCCTAAGAGAGGAAAAGCGTTGACCTTTACAGTCAATGGAAAGGCGCGCATGGTTCGCGGTGTACAAGGAGAAGCGGCGGTCATTACGGTAAACGGTGAGCAGGCAGATATTTATGCACAGATCCACAATGGAGATAAGGTGCTTTTAATGCCTTCAACCATGGGAGAAGCGGCAGCACAGGAGCTTGGAAGATTGCCTGAATTGTCAGAGCAGTTACACGTTTATGTTAATGGAATGAAAATTGACCTGCCCAAAACGGCAGAGGTCAATGGAGTAAGACAGAATGAGTTTTATCAGATTCAGGAAAATGATGATATACAAGTACGCAATTCCTATACAGTGCAGGAAGTGGCAGAATTTCTGGATATGCCCCTTGGAGGAGAAATTCGCGTGAATGATACGGTTGCAAAAGCAGATACCAGAGTGTATGAGAATTTCACCGTAAGCTGGAATCCGGAGGAGGCATATCAGGAGATGGCAGCATCCATACCGGAGCGTGAGACCAAGGCAGGGCAGCCGGATTTACAGGAACATATGACGACGGTGCAGGAGCCGCAGGAGCCCATGCCTGAAAATGTGAATGCTCATCCCGCGCAAGAGCAAGTCTCTTCTGCAGATACTGTAACAGAAACCGCACAGGAACAGAGCGATGAGCAGACAACCGTGGCGGAGGATAATGCCCCCAAGGAAATTTATGTTATTGTGAACGGCAAGGCTGTGGGCTTGAAGGGCAAGGACAAGTATGTGTTTGTAGACATCTTTGATGCGATTGATTTTGATCTTAAAGCATCAAGAGGTAGGGCGATAGTGACCAATTTGAATGGGCGTTCGGCTGAATATTTGGAGACATTGAAGGAAGGCGATGTCATAGAGGTCTACTGGAAGGAACTGGAGAAGAAGTAATATGAGAATGTGTAGTATAGCAAGCGGTAGCAGCGGCAACTGTATTTATGTAGGCTCCGAAGCGACACACCTGCTTGTGGATGTTGGAATCAGTGGAAAAAGAACGGAAGCGGGCTTGAACAGCTTAGGGATAACAGGAGCTGATCTGGATGGGATTCTGGTTACGCATGAGCACGCGGATCATATCAGTGGTCTGGGGGTGATTGCGCGTAAATACGGGGTGCCTATTTATGCGACCAAAGGGACGATAGAAGCGATTCAGGGATGTAGTAATGTGGGACAAATAGATGCCTCTCTCTTTCACGAGGTACACAGTGATGTGAAGCTTGGCATTAAGGATTTGGTGATTAATCCTATGAAGATATCTCATGATGCAGCAGAACCGGTGGCTTATAGAATCTCGTATGGCAGTCAAAAGATAGCTATCTGCACAGACCTGGGAGAATTCAATGATTACACGGTAGAGTGTCTCAAGGGTATGGATGCGCTCTTGCTTGAGGCAAATCACGATGTGAAGATGTTGCAGGTGGGACCTTATCCCTATCATCTGAAGCAGAGAATTCTAGGAGAAAGGGGGCATCTCTCCAATGAGAACTCCGGCAGGCTGCTCAGCAGAATACTGCACGATAAATTGCAAAGTGTCTTTTTGGGACACTTAAGTAAAGAAAATAATTTACCGGAATTGGCATATGAGGCGGTGCGCATGGAGATTACCATGGGAGACAATCCCTATCGGGCAGATGATTTTCGGATTCAGGTAGCGAAACGAAATGAGGTATCTCCCATCGTACATATTGCCTGATGGAGGAAAAGTGAGTGAAGAAAAAGATATTATTTGCACTGTGTGCGGCTTTTGTGATAGTGGGTTGTGGAAATCGGGAACAGCAGAAACAGCCAGACACAGAGCAGCAGGAGAATACAGAACAGGAGAATACAGAACAGCAGAATACAGAACAGCAGCCGGAGACAGAGCAGACGGCAGATAGTATTACTGATGCTACATCGAAGGAGCCTGAAGAGTCGGTTTTTGAGGGATTGGAGACGCCGGATATTGAGTATGTTCTGGTGTGGAGTGACGAGTTTGACGGCGATGGGATTGAACCCGAAAAATGGGACTTTCAGTATGGAAACGGAAGCCTGTATGGTGTTCAGTTCTGGGGAAATAACGAGGAACAATATTACACCAGCCGCGAGGAAAATGCCCGCGTGGAGGATGGAAAGCTGTTGATTACGGCGATAAGAGAAGAAGAGAGATTCAGAGGAATGCAGTATACCTCTGCCCGCATGCGAACGATCACCAACACAGGAGAGGTGCTGTATGCAACCACCTATGGTCGTGTGGAAGCAAGGATCAAGCTTCCGGCGGGAGATGGTATCTGGCCGGCATTTTGGATGCTTCCGACAGATCAGACCGCTTATGGCGCATGGGCTGCTTCCGGAGAAATTGATATTATGGAGGTGCGTGGAAGGCTGCCGCGTGTGGTTAATGGTACACTTCACTACGGAGGTCCTTATCCGGGGAATACCTATACCAATGAGAGTTATGAGCTTCCGGCGGAAAATGATGTGACAGATTATCATGTCTATGCTGTAGAATGGGAACCCGAAGAAATCCGATGGTTCGTGGATGATATTTGTTATTTCAAAATGTCCAGTGAGGAATGGTATTGCAAAAGCGGTGGAGAGGTTAAGGATGTGTCTGATGCAGCGCCTTTTGATGTGCCCTTCAACATTATCTTAAATGTGGCGGTGGGTGGTAATTTTGACCCGGAGGCGGATATGTCCGGAACAGTTTTTCCTGCCACAATGGAAGTGGATTATGTGAGAGTTTATCAGCAGGCAGAGGCGGAGCAATAAAATATACTTGAAAAACAACGAGATTTGTAGTTAAATACATAGGGAATAAAATTTATAAAAGCATAAGGAGCAGACGGATGAAAAAAACAATAATTACGGTCGTGGGTAAAGATACCGTTGGTATCATTGCAAAGGTGTGTACCTATCTTGCAGAAAATAATATTAATATTTTGGATATCTCACAGACGATCGTACAGGGGTATTTTAATATGATGATGATTGTTGATACCAATCGTATGAGCAAGCAGTTTGGAGATATGGCTGATGAGTTGGCTGCACTGGGAGAGGAAATCGGAGTAGTCATTAAGTGTCAGAAGGAAGAAATTTTTGATAAAATGCACAGGGTATAAAGAAAGGTAAGCAGATGATTAGTTTATACGAAGTTACCGAAACAAATAAAATGATTGAAGAAATGAATCTGGATGTGCGTACCATCACTTTGGGTATCAGCCTTTTGGATTGTATTGATTCCGATTTGCAAAGCTTAAATGAAAAAATCTACCATAAGATTTATGAGGCAGCCAAGGATTTGGTGCGTACCGGTGAAGAAATCTCCAGAGATTTTGGTATTCCCATAGTAAATAAAAGAATTTCTGTTACACCTATTGCCTTGGTGGGAGGAGCCGCATGTAAGACGATTGAGGATTTTGCAAGCATTGCAGCCACCCTGGATAAAGTGGCACATGAAGTAGGTGTGAATTTTATCGGCGGATATTCTGCACTGGTGAGCAAGGGTATGACTCCGGCAGATGAGCTGCTGATTCGCTCCATACCGCTGGCGTTGTCCACCACCGAGAGAGTCTGCAGCTCTGTCAATTTGGGCTCAACCAAGACCGGTATCAATATGGATGCGGTGAAGCTGATGGGTGAAATGGTGAAGG
>JAFVDW010000084.1 GCA_017478245.1 Lachnospiraceae bacterium | reverse complement strand
TAACAACCGCATTTTCTATGCCTTCACCGGCAGCTTGCGCATCCCCGCCGCTGACACTTACTGCGCTTGCTTTATCATCCTCATTGGCAAATGCTGAAAAACCAACTACTGCCAACAGAAAAGCGATGCAGACACCTGCACTGAGATAACGTTTTGTTTTCTTCATAGCTCTCTCCTCCTATTTTAAATTACTCCTCATCACGCAAACTTTCGAATTCGGTAACCCAACATTCCAATGAGTGCTGCCCCAATGGAAACCAACAAACAAAATACCACTTGCCCTAACTGTGCCCGGGTACTATATACCGTAAACGGATTCAGCCAGCTTAAAGGCGCCAGTCCCCGCAGCTTCTCGGACCATCCCAACAAACGAATCAGACCTGTATAATCATTCCCTGATTGACGCATCAGAAGCCCCAACAGATCCTTCACCTTATACAGATTCCCCAACACTAACGTTCCAAGTATCAATACGTCTGCCCACACAGACCACACTTTTCGCTTATGCAGCATAGCATGGCAGGTAGAAAGGGTAATCAGCAACACCATAACCAGTATCCCTTTCAAAAACAATGCCAGTAAATCTGTCAATGCCTCCATACGCCGTCCGCTGTCAGCAGCCACCATCGACAGGCAGGTATATACTCCAAACATAATTCCATACTTCAATATAAAACTTATCACAATCCAAGCATATTTGGCAACCCCGATTTGATATCTGTCATACCACTGATTGACTAATGCGTAAATCTGTCCGCCCTCTTCCTCACGCCAAATCGTCTTCATAGAACGATTGCACGCCTCCCAGGCAATCCAGACATGTAGCGGCATCAGAATCCAACGCATATAAAACAGACCATTTCCTCCGCTAGCCCCTTCCGGCAATCCCCAAAATGCAAGTACCGCGCCGGGCATGGAAGCGATATATGTACTAAATCGACCGGTAAGTATCCCACTCATCACAAAGAGCACAAATACAATACCAATACAGATCAACTCCATCCGAAGCTGTCTCACCAACTGCTTTTCCCAATAATCCCACTCTCGCCGACATAGCGAAAGCAACCAGTTCATTTTATTTTGCATGTCTAAATACCAATTCTAGTTTTCTAATTCTTATATCGGTCACACAAGTCCATTAGTTTAGCCCAAAAAACAATTTTTTATAAAAGAATATTAAAATCTTTGAAAATCTCTCTAGAATATAGTACCATATAGCTAAACAAAGTAAAAGAGGCGAGCAGCAATGTCCAAAGAAAAGGCAAACCAGCGAATCGACGAATCCATTGCCCGTTACAGGGAAGGGAAGTCGCCCAAAAAATATAATATTATTCTTTTTGCCTTCGCAGGCTTTCTGGCTCTAGGGCTTCTTCTGTATTTTACCGTGGGGGAGGAGCTTCTTTCTTCGCGCGGTCAGGTGGTCACTTTGGAGAATCGGGATGAGATTCTGTACGGTACTTCCGCAGATGAAGCGGAAGATGCCAATTACGAGGTTGTTATGTCCTCCCACTGGACCTTTAAGGACAGCGGCGCCGTCTCTGAGGACGCTTATGTGGAAAACAGCTCCCGCAACACCAACTCCGTCTATTTTACCATCACCCGAACGGATACCGAGGAGATAATCTACATCTCGCCCCGGGTGGCTCCCGGCAACTATGTCGCCAACATCAAGCTCTCTGCCGCTTTATCCGCCGGCGATTACGATACGATTCTCACCTATTATCTGTTGGATGGCAGTAATAACGTCATCAGCAGCATCCCCATGAAGCTTTTGATTACCATTGAGCAATAAGGCAGGGCATTACAGCGTCTTGGTACCATCACGTCCTGCGTTACATCTATATTATTTTCACGGCAGTTCCGTATGCCACAACCTCTGCTGCCCCCTGCATCACAGCCGAAGCACCCTAGCGTATGTTGATGATGGCATCCGCACCTAGTCCCTCCGCTTCATCCTCACAGCATCTTCTCCTGCAATACCATTCACACAATATCTTCGATAAAGAGCACGCACGGCGAAAGCAAACAGAGCTGCTATTACCAACAGTGCAAACTCCGTCACCCAGATTCCAAAATAGGAATTAAATATCACCGCAACCAAATCAAATAAAAAATGAAGGAAAATTGCCAATGGATAAAAAAGTACAAATTTCCCCCCTCTGGTTGCAGCAAGCCAAACCACTACAGAAATCGCCATATGAAAAGCCACCGCAATGAAACGCTCTGCAATCCCCACTCCAAATATATAAGCTCCTGTTGTACACAATGCCTCCACAGCCGCTACCGTCTGGTCATATGTTTCACCGGAAAGTACCGCCAACTGTGTCTCCAGCAAACCACTGTTGATTGTAAATGCAAGAACCAGATTGCTCAGCATTCCCAACCCCAACACATACAACACCTCAAATCCTCCATGACCTGCGCCATACATCAGCGCATTGCAATCCGTGTCATGATACTTTTTCAATACATATTTCATTGCCAGAAAGCGCCCTGTCTCCTCAAATACCCCTGCCGCCAAAGCACCATAAAGACCATACAGCCATATGTTTCCCATCATCCTTTCGCCCGTCGGAGACAAGGTCAGCACCACCATATGCAACACCTGTTCCAACACACATGCAAACAAGAAGAAGGTAGCACAGCCGACAAAAAAGGGCACCACCTTACATTTCATCCGAAAGTGCAGCACCAGAAACAATACGACTGGAATAACCACTCCCGCTACCAGAGCCACACTCATCATAATCATCGACGTACTTGATACTTGATACTCCATCACATCACTCCTCCAAGCTTTCCATTTTAGCCTTGTTACAATCCATTTATAAACCTTCCATCAAGTGGAAAGTCAAGTGTTTTTCCCATATTATTCTCAATATATCAATCACTAAAATCACTGTCCAACACAGCCACAAACTGATACTCCGGATAAGCCGCGTGCATCGCGTCGACAATTTCCGTTTGAATCTCCTGCTTGCGCTCCGATGTAAAGTCAATCACCAGATCAAAGGATACCTGCTGCCTTACAGTATCCACATAGAACCCGTGCATCTGCAAAATATCCGGATACTTCGCTACCACTGCCTTTAAATGCTCCTTGATCTGAGCAAAATTGCCCCCTTCTGTGTTGGAAGCATATATTCCCACTGTCAGAATAATGCCATAATTCACATACACATCTTCTGTAATGGTTCGGGTCAGCATATGAATATCTCTGGCATTCATTCTATCCGGCAGTTCTACATGCACAGAGCCGATGATACGCTCCGGTCCATAGCGATGCAGGGTTAAGTCATATGTTCCCTGAACCTCCGGATACTGATTGATATGCTCCTTTAAGCCCACAGCGAACTCCGTATCCACCCGTGCACCGATGATACTGCTGAGACTGTCCAACAAAATCTCCACACCCGCTTTCAGGATTACGATGGAAATCACAACTCCCAGATAGCCCTCAATACCAACTCCGAATACAAAGGACACTATAGCCGCTGCCAATGTGGACAGAGAAATGATAGAGTCAAACAGCGCATCCGTTCCCGACGCAATCAGAGATTCGGAATGGTATTTTTTTCCTTCGCTTTTCACAAATCTGCCCAGGAAGAATTTCACCAAGACCGCCACCGCAATAATCCCCATGGACACATAGGTGTAGTTTGTATCACCGGGATGAAATATCTTGTCCAGTGACTCCTTGAAGGAAGTAAAGCCCGCCAGCAAAACAATTACGGATATAGTGATGGAACTGATATATTCAATCTGCCCATAACCATAGGGATGCTTCTTGTCCGGCTCCTTCCCTGCCAGTTTGGTTCCCACTATCGTAATCACTGACGACAAAGCATCGCTCAGATTATTCACTGCATCCATGATAACCGCGATGGACCCCGTAATCAGACCAACCCCCGCCTTCATCGCCACCAAAACCAAATTCACCACAATTCCAATGATACTAATCTGTACAATCTTTTTGCCCCGCTCCATAGCTTTCCTCCTTATGCGTCTTATAAATGCTGCTTATTTCCAAAGACTATTTCAATGGTAATCATTCCCCCACAGAATGTCAAGTAATAGAAAAATCTCCTGCTGCTTATAATAACCCCTATGGAAAAATACTTGCCAGCAGCACACAGTCATGATACGCTTTTTCTGAAACAAAATTTGGAGGAACTACATCTATGGCGAACTATATTACAACCTATAGTGGTACCCACTTTGAACCCACGAATCCCGACCCCAATGCCCTGCACATTACAGACATTGCCCACGCACTCTCTCTGCTCTGCAGAGGCAACGGTCACGTCAAAACCTTCTTCTCCGTAGGACAGCACTGCATCCACTGCTGTCTGGAAGCCGAAGCACGCGGTTACTCCCCCCGCGTTATACTGGGCTGCCTGCTCCATGATGCCAGCGAAGCGTATATGTCCGATGTCCCCAGACCCTTTAAGCAATATCTAGAGCAATATAAACAGCTTGAGGAACAATTACTGCGCGTTATTTACGAAAAATATCTGGGCACTCCTCTGACTGGCGAGGAGGAACGGCAGGTAAAAGAGATTGATGATGATATGCTCTATTTCGATCTGAGAGAACTTCTAAATGAACCGCAGGAGCGTCCTGCTCCCCCGATGAAGACCTCCTTCTCCTACGAGGTGCTTCCTTTTGAAACGGTGGAGAAACATTATCTGGAGCTATATAAAAAGTGCCGGGAGCTTCTAAATTCTTAAAGCTCCCGGCATCTTTTCAACCAAAATCCATAATAAATACAGCTTATGAATTCTGCGGACACTTATACACTACTTACAGGAAATGTGCCCTCAGTTCCTCACCGCTCAAGGGGGAGAGATAAGCCGGAGCAATATCAAAAGAAGTCTTTGCGCCACTCACACCCTCGCTGTTGAGACGATGTGCGGCACGGGCATAAGCTGCCAACACAGAACCGGTAAACTCCGGATTGGAATCCAGCTTCAAGCTATACTCAATCACATGCTTATTTGCCTTCTCCGCCCCGGTAGTTCCTGTATAAATCACAGAACCGCCATGAGGCAGACCACTGTGGTCGCGCGCCAGCTCTTCTGCGCTGATAAAATGTACAGTGGTATCATAATCAGAGAAATAGTTGGGCATCTCCACGATCTCTTTCTCAATTCTCGCAAGGTCTGCACCTTCCTCTGCCACCACAAAACACTCTCTGGTGTGCTTCTGTCTGGTAGTCAGCTCCGGATTAGAACCGCTTCTGACGGCATCCTGTGCAGCCGGCACCGGAATCGTATACTGACGGGCATCCTTTACACCGTCAATACGCCGAATAGCATCGGAATGTCCCTGGCTCACGCCCTTGCCCCAGAAAGTATAATCCTTTCCTTCCGGCAGGATGCAATGGGAATATAGTCTGTTCACAGAGAACATACCCGGATCCCAGCCACAGGAGATCAGACCGAGCTTGCCGCCTTTCTTTGCAGCCGCATCTACATTTGCAAAGTGCTCCGGGATACGCGCATGGGTATCAAAGCTGTCAATGACATTGTAAAGTGCAGCGTACTTCGGTGTCATTTCCGGCAGATCTGTTGCACTGCCGCCACAGATGATCAGCACGTCAATTTGGTCTGTCATCTTCTCCAGCTCCTCTACATTGTACACCGGCACACCTGCCGTATTAATTTTTAATGTGGACGGATCACGTCTCGTAAATACACCCACCAACTCCTGATCCGGGTTCAATGCAACTGCACTCTCTACGCCACGACCAAGATTTCCATATCCCAAAATACCAATTCTTGTACTCATAAAAAACCTCCTTGCATTATAATCCATCTTAATATCCGTGCCTTTTCACACTATTCTGCTACAGTATAACAGAATACACTTCCGGTTGTCTATAAGCAAATTTAAAAGGTCGAGACAGTTGCCTGTCCCGACCTTACATTTTTAAACTAATTAATCAGTTCAAATCTCCACTGCTGATTTGCCTGTGCGAAATAATCCCACTGATGTACATTGCCGCCGCTTGCTGTTGACCAGTCTGCCACATCCATAGCCTTGTTGCTGTGCTTGTTGATCAGGAAAGAATAACCTCCGTCCACTGCGGTGATATACCATCTCTGATTGTTGGTATTGTTATTATCCCACATAATCAGATTGCCGCCGTTCTCGGTAGACCAACCGCCCATATCAAGCGCCTTATTATTCAGTGCGCTGGTAATCACATAGGTGGAATCATCACTGTTGAAGGACACATACCATGACTGTGCATCCGTTCCATTGATCGCCCACTGCTGCACATTGGCACCATTTGCAGTATTGGCACTGGTCACATCCAAAGCCAAGCCGCTGTGTCTGTTGATAATCCTGTATTTTGCTCTCTCTACCTTGATAGAAGAAGTCTTGTCATTGAAATCATTGCCAATCCAGGAAGTATCACTGGTAATCACCTTGGTCGCACCACTGAAATTATCATCTGCATATAAGGTTACCTTGTAACCGAAAGGAACCTTCAAAGAAGACAAATCATCATTCTTGAAGCCCTTTGCCTGCAGGGATGCCAGATTATAGTTGCCCAGTCCCAGAGAAGCACTTCTGCCGCCATAGTTGATATCCTGATAAATATAGATATCGCCGGAGCCGGTGTTGGTGTTGCCGCTGTTGCTACCACTGTTGTTTCCGCTATTGCTGCTGCCGGTGTTGGTATCTACCGGATTAGAGGAAGCAGATGTGTAGCGAAGCTGATCCTGATATACTCGGATGTAATCTACCTTCATTGTCTGGGGGAATTTGCTGTTGTCCACATTAAAGCCGGGCCAGTTGCCGCCCACTGCTACGTTCAAAAGCAGGAACTGATCCTTGTGAAACTCTTCTGTGTTGCCAGCGTTACCGCCGATGTAAATCTCATGGTATTTATTACCGTCTACATACATACGGATATACTGATCATCCCAGTCACAGGTGTAGTCGTGGAACTGTGTGATATCAAACGTACTGGAACTGTTGCCATATTCAGCATGTCCGTTAGAATCCCAATGACAAGTACCATAGACCTTATTCTCTGCGTTGACTGCCTCGATGATATCAATCTCACCGCACGCCGGCCAGCCTACAGAACCAATATTCTGTCCCAACATCCAAAATGCAGGCCAGATTCCGGAACCGGAAGGAAGTGCCATTCTCGCCTCAATATGTCCATAGGTAAAATAGAATTTACTCTCTGTCTTCAATCTCGCAGAGGTGTAATTATAACCATTATAAGACTCGTTGCGCGCTGTGATATACAATGCGCCGTCATGTACAGAAACATTCTCTGCACGATTGGTGTAATATTCCAGCTCATTATTTCCCCATCCGCCGGAACCGTTCCCAATCTCGCAAGTCCACTTGGATGTATCCAGTGCACTTCCATTGAATTCATCACTCCACACCAATGTGGATGAAGAAGTAGCCGCTGCCTGGGCTTCCATCTTCGGTGCTGCCGGTGAAAATGCCAATGCGGAACACATCACCAGCGCAGTTACTGCTGCTGTTGCTCGTTTTCTCAAGCTCATTTTTTAACCCTCCAATACATTAATTACCTGGTTGTCTGCAACCTGTGCTTACAACCGTTTACTCCCAAATAGGTTACCCCCATAACCTTTTTCCATTGTAAAACTTAGATGATTTTTTTGCAATAGCGAGTTAAAATTTTGTGACTTTTGGGCAATTTGCCACAACTGTTTTTGTGGATTTTTTTGACTCTCATTCATTTTACATCAACAAATATAAGAAATATCCACCGTATCCCAACAACATGATCGCTCCTGCTACTCTTCCCAGTTTTTTTGTCCTGACACAGCTAAGCCAAAGCAGAATTGCTGCACCAATGGCAATCAGAGCATCCACCCGGAAATTCACAGCAAAATGAATCGGTATGATTAAAGCCGCTGTACCAATCACAAACAGCAGATTAAAAATATTACTGCCCACCACATTTCCGATGGAAATATCTGCATTCCCTTTGCATGCAGCCGCAATACTCACTGCCGTCTCCGGCGCACTGGTTCCCATCGCCACGATGGTCAAGCCAATAATCAGCTCCGGAATGCCAAACCGTTTGGCAATCCCCGCAGCACCGTCCACAAAAAAATCAGCCCCCTTCACCAACAGAGCGAAGCCAGCCACCAATATCAATAATTGTATCATTAATTCCATATCTTTTCCTTTCGTAACAAAAATACAAATATACTTCAAACAAAGGAATCATTGGAATTATTTTTTTCCGTCCTGTCTTAAAATATAGCCCAGTATTGTTGATAACCCGCTGCCACCCACCACGCGATGCAGCGCAAAATAACGATATTGATAATGATGATAAAAAAAAGCTGTCAACATGCCTGCAAGCGCCAAAAATATCACCATTCTGCCACGGGCAACGTATCGTACCAACACCTGACCAAGCCAAAGCGGCTGTAGAGCGGACAATTCCTCCACGCCATCCTCATCTGACAAGCAAAGTTCTCCGGACGGCGCCATTCCCAGTGTCCGTTCCAAAAGCGTATTGTCTCCAACAAGATTGACACTTCCCTTATCTTCCAACGGAAGAAAAGATACTATCAATGCCAACAATACAGAAACACATAAAAACCCGGCACTTCTCTTCATCCGGACACCTCCTTCCCTGTTCAACACCACTTTGACATTTTCATTCTATTGCTTTTTTATGAACTCCTCTTATCTACTGTTCATCGCAAGTGTAACTCAATGGTATCTGATAAGTCTGCTCATAAATCTCCTTCCATACCTTGGCATTTTTCTCCATCATCATCTGGATATTTTCTGCCCGATTCTTGTCCTTATCCGGATAAATCGGTGCCTCCACATGAATCGTGTACGCCTGCACGGGATATCCGTCTCCATCCATAACCTCCGTGTCCTCCATGGTAATAAAGCAAGGCAATACCGGCACGCTGTTGGCTGCTGCAAAGTTAAACGCCCCTTTCTTCAGTGGCTTGGGCTTTCGATAATTCCACCACATGCTCTGCTCCGGGTATACTAAAATGTAATGTCCCTTCTGTAAAATCTTATTCACTGCCCGCATGAATTTCATCATGGTCAGCTTATTGGAGCTTAAGGGCAACGTATTACAGTTGCGCATCAGAAATCCATAAAAACCGGGAAAGGCTGTATAATTGGCTTCACTGATCACCCGAAACAGCTTTTTTCTTCTCTTGCCCGCGCTCTCATACATCAACTGCATGGCAAAGCTGTCGAAGGCATTAAAATGATTACAGGTAATCACCGCACCACTATCGAGATTTTTCAGATACTCGATTCCCACGATCTCCTTTACCACGAACTGCCGCTTGAGCATCAGGGCATCTACAAACCAATGCGCCACCTTAAACGCGTAACGCGCCCGCAATCTGCTGTTCATATTACTGCGCAGATAATCCACTTCCCCAGGCTTTAACTCTCTTCCGGGTGGATCATCCTCCACATCCTGATCAAATATCCCCTTCTTTTCCAGTTCCGCAATTCGCCGCAGCACCTCCACGCGGGTCAGCTTGAGCTGCTCATTATTTCCAAATACATTATAATAATTCTTCCGGTTGCGAATCTCCGAAATGGCAAGATTTTGTAAATGATCTCCGTAAAACTTGTCCTTCTCCTCGTCTTCCTTAGTATAGTTATTCAAAATATTCACAAGCTGCTCGTAATCTTCTGTCTGTCGGGCATACTCCCAGAAATATTCCCCCATGCGGCAATCCTTATAATGCCAGGGTTTTGCTGCCAGATTGTAATGCACCAGCTTGGATTTGTCCTCCTCAAAGGGCAAGGTTCCTATCATCTGCACATTCCAACGTGGATCCAGCCAAAGCACATGATCCTTGCAGAGAATATTCAGATAATCCTGATCCTGTGCCACCACGAAGGTATAGGTATTCAAAAGCTCAATAAACTGCTTTAGCATTCGTGCCATACGGAATTGTTCACAGTTGATCAGCACCACGCCGGCATTGAAATACGCCCCTCTGGAGATGCCTAGCACCTTTTCCACATAATCTCCGTAGATGTCCGTCTGTACTACAAGCTGATCTCTGACTGCGCCAATATAATTTTTCCCCAGATCATAATGATACAGATTCGCCACATCCTCCCGGACTACTGTATCGCTATCAATATACAATACCTTTTTATACGCTGGAAAAAGCTCTGCAATGAAAACCCTGTAATAGGTGGTGGCAGTATAATAATCCCTTAACGTAATCTTCTTTGCAATCTTTTCAAGCTCCTCCGTCACATCCACAAAGATAATCTTGCAGTTGCCGGTCTCCAGACGCTTGATCTGCGCCTGATGCTCCACTGTGATATCCGTGTGCAGCACATGCAGCTTATAATGATACTTGTCGGATGCGTTGGCAATAAGAGACTTCATCGTCACCATCATAAACGGTATATATTTGTCATCCGCCGCAAAAAAAATAGGAATCAATCTACTGCTTGTTCGCAACATCAACTTCTCTCTCATACTGATATTTTCTCCTTAAATAAATATACTCATACAAGACATCATCAAATTGCTCATAATGAAATACAGAATGTACCTTGCTCACATGCCATTGCTTGATATTATCTGTGTGCGGATAGGGCAGGTAAAACAACCGCTTGGAAAAATGACGTACCACCGTATGCTTGTGCAGGAACTTCTGATCATTGAACTTCTGTGGCAGCATCTTTTTTCTGGTGGTGCTGCGATAAATGGCACTCTGATCCGCAAACAACAGCTTCTTAGTCTTAATCAACTCCCTTGCCTTTTCAAAAAGCCCTGTTCTGCGCGCCTCTTTCATATTGAAAAGCAATACCCCCGCATTGATATAGTTGGGATGAATCGTGTATTTCCCATAATGATCCCTTGCCGCCGCATATTCATAACCTTCAATATCCGTATCATAGAGCAATTCAATCTCCCGATTGAATAAAATATCTGCATCCAGATATAATATTTTGTCCGGTATCTCCGGAATCAGATCAATGAACAGCCGCAGTAACGTGTACGGGGAACAATAACACTGCTCATTGGGACAATTTGCAAACTCCCTCTCATACAGCTTCGTCACATCTATTTTGATGATGCGATTTTGCGGATGATACCTCTGCGCAATCTCTTCCAGATACGCGATTCTCTCATCTGATATCGCCGTGTATTCCGGCTTGATACGGGACACATCCATGGTCAGCACATACACAACAAAAGGCTCCTTAGACTTCGTGCGCATAAACACTGACAACAGACAGGTCAATATCCCGTCAAATACATAATCATTCCCTGAAAATAATAAATTCATGTCTGCCTCTCATTCTGCCTGCTGATATAACGCACCAGCTCCACATTGCTGTGCTGACAGTCTCTCTTCATCGCGGCTATCACCTGTTCGTGCAGCTTCTTTTTCTGCTCCCGCACAGGCAGTCCGGCATCCGGATAAAAAGGTCCGTCCACATAGGTTACAATCTGCGGTGTCCTGCCTCGTTTTCTCTTCTGATAAGTATTGGTAAAACAAAACACCGGTACACCAAGCCATGCAGGATAACGAAAGGAGCTATCCTTAAAGTTCCTGATCCCTGTATAATAGGGCCAGATATGCGCCTCCGGATAAATCGTCACACATTGGCTTCTGCCAATCACATGCTCGATTCTCTTGGTAAAATGCTTCATTGCCTCCTTATCATCCGGCAGAGGAATTGCTCCCAGACACGGAGTGATTCTTCCAAGCACCGGCATAGATACATTATTGGGGTGTACAAGCACATAGACTCCGCAAGGCTTAGCGATCATACTGGGAATCAGCGCATCCGCAATGTCATTGGTATGATTACCATACAGAAAAAATCCCGTTCCTTTTACCTGCTTTAGGCACTCTTTATTGACAATCCTGTGATGAAACTTCCATTTCAGAAACAGATTCGCCAGCGGTCTGCCAATCCCATAATATAAAACACACCGCCCAAGCTTGCGCAGCACCCCTCCTTCATAGTGATACGTTCCATCAATTTTTCTGGGTGTAATCTGCGCCTTTGAAAACTCATCCTCTAATTCATTTTCATAATATATAATCTGCGGTTTACTCTCTCTGCTTTTCATACCAACATCCAATCCATTTTGTTGTTATGGTAATATTTCTTTCCACATTTGTCAATCTTTTAACCAATATGCTTTTTATATACTTTTAATAGTTATACATTCATCGGCAGCTCCATCTCATCCCGCATTGCCACAAACCCATATTTTTCATATAAGAGACATCCAGCCTCTGTCGCCTCCTGTACCAATAACTCCGGTGTCCGATACTCCCCCCTGTCTCCGATATGCCGGAGCTGTGTACATGTTCATGATGTATGCTTTCTGCCCACCGGGCTTGTGATAGGTTGGCATTACCTAATAAAAGCTCACGCCCCCTGCACCGATAAATTTAAGTTTCCCATCCTTTTCATCATATACTAAAATCGCCGCATACTCTCCCGATGCAAGCGCCTGCTCATAATACCTGCGGGCAGCCTCTTCTACCGCTCCCATATCCACATCATCTGACAGTTTATTGGCAGCTCGAAGAACCACAATGCGGGTTCGCACCAGTTCCTCTAAGTCCTCTGCCCGCTACGCTTTCCACAATATGCTTTTCATTTGACAAATCGAAATGCGACATTCCTGCTCCCTCTTTTGATATCCAACTGATACACTATGCCTATTATAACAAAGTATTATTTTTCTTGCCATAACACAATAATCAGTAGAACCACCAAATACGGTTCCCTTAATTACTTCTTGCTTTTTCCTTATAACCTGGCAGCATACTTCTTTCTCTCCGCAGCCGGAATCTGCAATGCTTCCATCGCCTGCTCCGCGCTCCACTTCATGGTCTCCATAAGAGCCTTGATGCTGTCACACCTGCTTTCTTCTATACCCTCACTCCTACCTTGTTTCCTGCCTTCTTTCCTGCCTTCACTCTTTGCCTGTGCTTCCCACTCATCCATTCCCTTACACATATTCAGTTTCCCTCCTTCTTCCCGGCTTAGATACCTCTCTCTGT
>JAFVDW010000083.1 GCA_017478245.1 Lachnospiraceae bacterium | reverse complement strand
GTTGCCCACCAGTTCGGAATAACTACTGCCATTGTACAGATCCATACTCTCTATGTAGCCGCCAAGAGCAGTGGTCTGCTCCTGCAGCGCTTCCATCACCTGTTCAAAATGAAGCGTTTCCACATCCAGATTCACGGTGCGGATCAGCTTACGGCTGCTGTTGGACTGTGCTGCACTCTCATCCACATTCACATCCGATGTGGTCTGCGCATAGCTGTCATCCCATGCCTCATCATAATAGGCTTCGTCATTTGCAGCCGCTCCCATGGAATCGGAATAGCTGTCATATTCTGCCATCTCCGTGGTTTTTGCCGCATAATTCGTATCATACGACGAAGAACCACATCCGATCATTCCAACCATCATACTTAGCGCGATAATCGTTCCCAGTACCCCTCTGCTCAATTTCTGTTTCATAATTTTTCCTCCCTTGTATCAGCATTTAGCATTCGCAAAACTCCTAACTGTGGTGCCCAAAAACCGTTATGAATTTCATGTAGCGGAAGCGTGCCTGTGTTGAAATATACAAGATGCTCAAGCGACATGAGATTAAATAAAATTTTGGTCAACTACTATTTATCTGACGCTAACAGGTTCTCCACCTTCAGAAATCTATCCTTCTCATCCTTAATCTTGTTGGCATTGCCCACAACGCACAGAAACTCATCCGACATAAATGCTTGAATATATTCTGCCAATTCCCGTATATCCTCAGGTGTGGCTGATAATATTTCATCTCTTTCTTTCTGCAGAATCTCCACTGTCACTCCCGTCATATAGGCGCTCAATGCGCGCAAGCCCTTTGCTGCCGGATTCAACGGAATATCCAGATCACTGATTGCTCCAATGATATACTGGGTCATGGTGCGCTCATCTGCCTCAAAATCTGCCACTGCCCCTGCCGCCTTCTCATAAATATCCAGGGTCTTGCCGAGATTCGGGTCTCTGTAGGATACAAAATAACTGTCTCCCGATTTACCAAAGCTGCACATACATCCGTATGCCCCGCCTTTCACCCGTACATTCATCCAGAGATACTCGTACCCCATCATCACCTTTAAGACTCGAAGCGCTCCCTTGTAGGGAAGTCCTTTTTTACGGAAATTACCGGCACGGCACACATACTGTACTTGTGCAGAGGTCATAAGTCCCTCATTCTTTTTCTCCACTACCGGAACAAAATGCTCTTTTCTGACATCGCAGGTATATAAGCAGTCAGCCAGGCTTTTCACCGGCTCTTCCAAACGCTCCAGTGCCTTTTCCTCTCCGATAAAATCAATCATCAGATTCTCCTTGCGGAAAACCATACGCGCCAATTCAGAAAGCTTTGTCACCAATTCCTCCTTCCGCGTCTCAAAATCATCGGAAAGTGCCGACACCAGCTTATAAAACGGAATACCGGAAATCTGTTCACTGATTGCTCCCGATACACTTCCGTAGGACAACGCCCGACCTGCTGCCACGCTATGTCCGCCAGACATCATCTGCGCCTGCATACGGGATTTACCCTCTGCAAGAATCTCCGCCAGTCTCTTGGTGTCCGTCAGCTTACTGGTCATCATAATCTCCTGCATCAAGGCAATCGCCTTCTCCAGATTGTCATACAAAGCCTTGGTCTTAATCTCCAGAGTAACCTTGCATTTGTCTGTATCGTCCACCGCTCCGTACACATTATTCACTACTTCCATGCCACCGGTCACAAGATTCATCTCATTGAACAAATCCCCATACTCATAATCCTTCGTGTCCAGCAAGCCCAACACCCCTTTTAGTACACCGATATAGGGGAAATAGTCCTCCGGAATCTCATCCAAACTAAAAATCAATCGCAGATAACCGATTCCATTGGTAAACAGATTGTGATACAAAAACTTATTTTCTCCGATACTGCGCTCTTCCAACACAAAGTCAGATGTCTCTTTCTTCAAATCCTCTCTGTGCAGCAGTGGAATTTTTTCCAGATTCTCCCTGCTATCCTCTCTCTCTTGAAAAGCGCGAAGCTTTTCATAGGTTGCCTCTACCTCGGCAAGCGCCTCCTCACTCATAGCCGCTTTACGATCTGCCAGACGCTTGGCAAGAGCTGCCTCCTGCTCCTCCAAAAGTCCCAACCGGGGCTTTAGGAGCACGACAGAACGATGTTTGTTCTCCAACAAATACTCTTTCACCAGCTTCTCAAAATAACCGCTTCCCACCTTCCCGCGCAATGCAGCAAAGGTATCATTTGCCTCAATATGAATGAAGGGCTTCGTATCATCATAAAGCCAACTGTCCAACACCTGTAGTCCATACATCAATCCCTTGGGATAAGAACCGAAATCAGCCTCTCTGTACTTAAATTCATAATAATTGATTCCGGCCAACAAGGCTTTCTCATCAAAACCATTTTCTACAATTTCTGTCAACACCTCTTTGGTTGTTTTCAGGAATTCCTCTTCCTTACTCACAGAAGTATCCTTCGCCACGATACTAAAATAGGGCTGCTTAATGCCATTCTCATAAATACTATACACATCCTTGCCGATACCCGCATCCACCAGTCTCTTCTTCAGGGGTGCACCCGGCGCGGAGCACAGAGCATAATCCAAAATCTGAAAAGCTACATACAATTCCCTATCCAGACTGTCTCCTACAGACATATTGCAGGACAAGTAGGTATTCTCCTCCTCATCCTCTCCTTCTCCGATGGGATATTCACGCACTACACGCTTCGGCTCCTGAAAGGCTTCCTGCCTTCCAATGGCGGAATCCACCTCCAACCTGTCAAATGCAGACAGATAATGTTCATCCATAAAGGTCAGCTTCTCAGCCATATCCATATTTCCATAAAGATAAATATAGCTGTTGGACGGATGATAATATTTCCTGTGAAAATCCAAAAACGCTTCATAGGTCAGATCCGGAATATTGTCCGGGTCCCCTCCTGACTCACAGCCATAGGTAATATCAGGATACAGGGAACTCATCATCTCCCGCTCCAACACATCATCCGGGGAGGAAAAAGCCCCTTTCATCTCATTGTATACCACCCCGTTGACCGTCAGCTTCCCATCCTCCAGCTCATAATGCCAGCCCTCCTGACGGAAAATGGACTCATTTTCATAAATATTGGGATAAAATACCGCATCCAGATACACATGCAACAAATTCTGAAAATCCTTGCCATTGCAGCTTGCCACCGGATAGATTGTCTTGTCCGGATAAGTCATGGCATTCAAAAAGGTATTCAGAGAGCCCTTCACCAATTCCACAAAAGGATCCTTCACCGGGAACTCCTTAGAACCGCATAACACAGAGTGCTCCAAAATATGTGCCACACCTGTGGAGTCCTTGGGCGGCGTACGGAATCCGATATAAAAAACCTTATTTTCGTCATCGTTCTGCACCAATGCAACCCTTGCTCCGGTCTTCTTGTGCCGGCATAGATAAGTAATACTGTTAATGTCTTTAATCTCTCTTTTTTCTACAATTTCGTAAGCTGATACATCTTCAATTCTCATTTTAATAACCACGCCTTTCTATAACCTGCAAATTTATTTTTCACGCGATACTCCTCCTAAAAAGCCATCAGTGCCAGCTTGCTCACCATAAGCTCCTGCACCACAACTCCCTTTTGCTCTTTCTCTGCCACACTCATAGCAGACAATTCCTCCACAGTCACAGTCTTTGTAGTATACACACGCCTGCTGCCGCCGCCAACACTTTTCTTTTCCTCAATCACATTCATCTTTACTCTCGCCTTAAGCTGTTTATATATCTTGACAAGAAAGCTCTTTGCATCCAGATAATACAAATGGGTCTCCAGTGTATCCTGTAAATCCGCCTCAGGTAACATATAGCGTTCCACCACAAGCCGGAATTTAAACGTAATACTCTCCTCGTTCAGAATTTCTTCCAGGGTGTATTTCGTACCGACGTAGAGATTCCCCACATCCTGCAGGGTGTATTTTCCGTCCTCATAGATTGTCTTCTGCATAGCTGCTGCCTGATCCTTCCTCGATATCTTCAATCCGAAAACCACTCATACGCATGGCATCCTGAATCGTCTTTGCAGACATACCGGTCTCCGCCGCCAGTTCCTCCACAGTCACCTTGCGGTGCAGATCCTCTGCCAGCTCCCTTGCCTTATCAGCCACCTTATTCACTTTGTCCTCTACCTTTTTATCCATCTTTTCATTGGCAGCATGCTCTGCAATGTAATCTTCCATGGCGTCCATCATGAGCTTACCAAGCATTCCTTGTGCCTCTGCGGGCTTCTCCAGACTCCCCAGCATACTGACGCCCATGGCGAGTGCCACATTTCCCTCACCAATCAGATCCTCCAGAAAGACTCCCTGTCCGGCGTAGAGCTTCGCCACGTCCACCACATCCTTCAGATACATCTCTACGACCCTTGCCTGTGCCTCCGCATCTCCTGCCATTGCAGACAAGGTATATCCTTCTCTTTCGCCCTCGGTGTATGTGGGAAGAAGCGCTATCTCATCCAGATAAGTCTGTAAGTAATCCCTCTCCTCATCAGTCAGATAATCATCCGGATTCACCGGCTGCCCAATGCCCACCTTATGCTTCACCAGATAGTCATACACAAGCTGAAGCTGATCGTTGTCCAACCCAAGCGTGGCAAACGCCTCCTGCACCTGATCCTCACTGACCATATTTCCCTGCTCCTTTGCCAGGACTCTCACCCGCTCCAAAGTCTGCGCAAATACCATTTCCTTATTCATCATATACTCTCTAACTTTCTATTTTATTTTACATGCTCATGGGTAAACAAATGATTCTGGCAATACTCATAGTTCCCATTGCACTTAGAACAGAACCGAAACTCCAGTTCGGGAGCATCCTCCTCCGACCTTCCACAGATAGCACACTTATGTTTGGTGATTCTGGGATTGGGATTTCTGCGTACCTGTTGCTTAAACTGTGCTCTTCTTTTGACTTCCTTCGGACGATAGCGAAACAGATTCCGCGACCTCAAAAAGAACACAACAAAGTTCAGCAGCGATGCAGCAATGGCAAATCTGGTGAAAATACCCTCCGTACCGCCTCCCGCTGTGATAAAATACCACACAATCATTCCTCCGTAAAGAAATCCCATCCATTTCATCTTCACCGGAATCACAAACATCAGAAGCACCTCCACATCCGGGAAGGTTGCCGCAAATGCAAGAAAAATAGACAGATTCACATAGTAGGTGCTGAAAAACAATGCCCCACCCAGCAGGAAATATGCACCCACCTGGGCATCTGTATAGCCTCTTAAATAAAGGTAGCCCATACACAGAAAGCCGCCCAAAATCGTAAAAAGCATACCTGAAAGCAAATACACATTATAATGGTAATCTCCCCATGTGCGCTCCAGGGTGACACCTATGTTGTAATAGAAAAACAACATGAACACGGTAAAAATATTCAACCCTGATGGCGGAATCAGTACCCATGTGAACAACCTCCAGACCTGTCCTCTTAAAATAAGATAGGGATTCAATGCAAGATAAAGTACCAGATTACTATTCACTGCCTGTAAAACATATCCGACCACATAGCATAGAATCAAGATTAATGTGAGATTGGGAATCGCATATTTTCCGAACTTTTTTTCAAATCTACTCCTATTGTTCACGAAAATCCCTCCATTTTTTATATACTCAATAATACTCTATTTTAACATCTTCCTTTCAATAAGTAAACCAACCAAATTATTTTAATAAAAAAGTAATAATTCTTCCTACTTTTACACATTGCATTTTCAAATTATGTGTCGTATAATACCTAAGAATGTCAAATTATGACGTTTTTTTGTCATGCAGTGATAATTAGAAAAATATACTATTTATGGAATATGTACACAGTTTTCATTTTTAGGAAGGATGATTTCAATGAATTTGAGAGCAAACGAGGCAACCCTTGGCATTGATATTGGCTCCACTACCGTAAAGATTGCTATTTTGGATAGGGAAAACAATATTCTCTTCTCCGATTATGAGCGTCATTATGCCAATATCCGAGAGACCCTTGCCACGCTCCTGAAAAAAGCATATGAACAATTAGGTAATCTGACCCTGCATCCCATGATCACCGGTTCCGGAGGACTGACTCTTGCCAATCATCTGCAGGTGCCCTTCAATCAGGAGGTAATCGCAGTAGCTACCTCCCTGCAGGAGCTGGCTCCCCGGACGGATGTGGCAATCGAGCTTGGCGGAGAGGATGCCAAGATCATCTATTTTGAGGGCGGTAATGTAGAACAGCGTATGAATGGTATCTGCGCAGGCGGTACAGGCTCTTTCATCGATCAGATGGCATCTCTGATTCAGACGGACGCATCGGGCTTAAATGAATACGCCAAGAATTACCAGTCTCTCTACACCATAGCGGCACGCTGCGGCGTGTTTGCCAAGACGGACATCCAGCCCCTGATCAATGAAGGTGCTACCAAGGAGGATCTGGCTGCCTCTATTTTTCAGGCAGTAGTGAACCAGACCATCAGTGGTCTTGCCTGCGGAAAGCCCATCAGAGGACATGTGGCATTCTTAGGCGGTCCTCTGCACTTTTTATCTGAACTAAAGGCTGCTTTCATCCGTACTTTAAAGCTGGATGAAGAGCATATAATCGATACAGACAATTCCCACCTGTTTGCAGCAATCGGCTCTGCGCTGAATGCCAAAGAAGAGGTGTCTTTCACGATGGAAGAAATGGTGAGCAAGCTCTCCTCCGAAATCAAAATGGAGTTTGAAGTGGAGCGTATGGAGCCGCTGTTTGCCACCAAAGACGACTATGAGGCTTTCACTGCTCGTCATAGTGCCCATCATGTGACCACAGCAGAGCTTACAAATTACAAGGGTAATGCTTTCCTGGGCATTGACGCAGGCTCTACCACAACCAAGATTGCCCTGGTGGGCGAGGATGGCTCTCTGCTCTACTCTTTCTACAGCAGCAACGACGGCAGCCCCTTGAAGACGGCAATTCGCTCCCTGAAGGAAATCTACGGACAACTGCCCGAAGGGGTACAAATCGTGCGCTCCTGCTCCACCGGTTATGGTGAAGCACTGATGAAAGCAGCCTTCCTTCTGGATGATGGGGAAGTAGAGACAGTGGCACATTATAATGCAGCAGCTTTCTTCAACCCTGCCGTGGACTGTATCTTGGACATCGGCGGACAGGATATGAAATGTATTAAAATCAAAAATCAGACGGTAGAGAGCGTACAATTAAACGAGGCATGCTCCTCCGGCTGTGGTTCCTTTATAGAAACCTTCGCCAAGTCCTTAAACTACAGTGTACAGGATTTTGCACAGGCGGCGCTCTTCGCAGAGCATCCCATCGATCTGGGAACCCGTTGTACCGTATTTATGAATTCCAAAGTAAAACAGGCGCAGAAGGAGGGTGCAAGCGTAGCAGATATCTCGGCAGGTCTTGCTTACTCCGTCATCAAAAATGCTCTGTTCAAGGTAATCAAGGTATCTGATGCCTCCGAGCTTGGTCAAAACATTGTGGTACAGGGTGGTACCTTCTACAACGACGCAGTACTGCGCAGCTTTGAGAAAATCGCAGGTTGTGAGGCAATCCGTCCGGATATTGCCGGTATCATGGGGGCATTCGGTGCGGCGTTGATTGCCAGAGAACGCTTTGAGGATGGCTATCAGACCTCTATGCTCTCCTACGAGAAGATCTGCGCATTGCAGTTCGAGACAAGCATGGCAAAATGTAAGGGCTGTACCAATAACTGTCGCCTCACCATCAACAAATTCTCCGGTGGTCGTCAGTTCATCTCCGGCAACCGCTGTGAGCGTGGAATCGGCGGTCAGAAAAATGCTCACAATGTACCCAATCTCTTCGAGTATAAGCAACAGAGACTCTTCGGCTATGAGTCTCTTGCCATGGATCAGGCACCTCGCGGGGAAGTGGGTATCCCCAGAGTTTTGAATATGTATGAGAACTATCCCTTCTGGCATACCTTTTTCACACGCCTGGGATATCGCGTAGTTCTCTCCCCGGTCTCCACCCGCAAGATCTATGAGCTGGGTATTGAGTCCATCCCTAGCGAATCCGAGTGCTACCCGGCAAAGCTGGCACATGGTCATGTGACATGGCTGATCCGACAGGGTATCAAGTTCATCTTCTACCCTGCTCTGTTCTACGAGCGTGAGGAGTTCGACGGAGCCAATAACCATTACAACTGCCCCATCGTCACCTCCTACTCCGAGAATATCAAGAACAATGTGGAGGAACTGGGAGACGGACAGATAGCGTTCCGCAATCCCTTTATGGCATTTACAAGCCTTACCACCGTGACAGAAGCTCTGGTTGCAGAGTTCACCGAGCTTCCCGCAGAAGAGGTCGCAGAAGCTTGTAAGGCTGCCTGGGAGGAACAGGCTGCCGCCCGCAAGGACATGCAGAGGAAAGGGGAAGAAGTACTGAAGTATCTGGAAGAGACCGGAAAACGCGGTATCGTACTGGCAGGTCGTCCTTACCATATCGACCCGGAGATTAACCACGGCATCCCGGAGCTCATTACTTCCTACGATATTGCCGTGCTGACAGAGGATTCCATCTCTCATCTGGCTGCGCCGGAGAGACCCCTGATCGTATCCGACCAATGGATGTATCACTCCCGTCTTTACGCTGCAGCAAGCTTCGTGAAGACGAAAGAGAATCTGGATCTGATTCAGCTCAATTCCTTCGGCTGCGGACTGGATGCTGTCACCACAGATCAGGTGAACGACATTCTCTCCGGCTCCGATAAGATTTATACTTGCCTGAAAATTGATGAGGTGAATAACCTGGGAGCAGCAAGAATCCGTATCCGCTCTCTGTTATCCGCTCTACGCGTAAAGGAAAAACTGAATCAGAAACGTTCCATCAACTCTTCCGCTATTGAAAAGGTACAGTTTACCGAGGAAATGCGTAAAGAGTACACCATCCTCTGCCCGCAGATGTCACCGATCCACTTCGATATTTTGGAGCCCGCATTTAATGCCTGCGGCTATCATTTCGAAGTGTTAAATAACGATAATAAACACTCTGTGGACGTGGGATTAAAATACGTCAACAACGTTGCCTGCTATCCTTCTCTGTTGGTGGTTGGTCAGATCATGCAGGCGCTGCTTACGGGTAAATACGATTTGAACAAGACGGCGATTATTATGACCCAGACCGGCGGTGGCTGCCGTGCCACCAACTATGTGGGCTTTATCCGTCGCGCACTGAAGAAAGCCGGTATGGAACAGATTCCTGTCATTTCCCTGAATCTGGCAGGCATTGAATCCAATCCCGGTTTCCACTTGAATGCAGAATTACTTCTGCGCGCCGCCATCGGAGCACAGTTCGGAGACATCTTCATGCGCTGCGTCTATCGCATGCGTCCTTATGAGGCTGTACCCGGCAGTGTGGATGCCCTTCATAAAGAGTGGCTTGGAAAAGTGCAGAAATTCGTATCTGCAAAGCATATGAATCTGCTGAAATTTAACAAGATGTGTCGTCAGATTATCCGTGATTTTGATGCCATTCCCATCAAAGAGATTAAGAAGCCCCGGGTGGGTATCGTAGGCGAAATTCTGGTGAAGTTTTCTCCTGCGGGCAATAACCATCTGGTGGAGCTTTTGGAGGCAGAGGGGGCGGAGGCAGTGGTTCCCGACCTGATTGACTTCATGCTCTACTGCTTCTACAACCAGATCTACAAGGCAGAGCACCTGGGCACTAGCAAAAAGGCTGCAAGACTCTCCTCCTTAGGCATCTGGGGCATAGAGCATGTGCTGCGTGGCACTGCTGTAAAAGAATTCCAAAAGAGCCAGCACTTTACACCGCCCACACCCATCCGGGAGATTGTCTCCTTTGCCGAGCCCATTGTATCCATCGGTAATCAGACCGGCGAGGGATGGTTCTTAACCGGTGAGATGGTGGAGCTCATTCACGATGATGTACCGAACATCGTGTGTACACAGCCCTTTGGCTGTCTGCCCAACCATGTGGTGGGAAAAGGCGTCATCAAGGCACTGCGCAAGGCATATCCGGAATCCAATATCGTTGCCATTGACTACGATCCCGGTGCCAGTGAGGTCAATCAGCTCAATCGTATCAAGCTGATGCTCTCCACGGCGCAAAAGAATCTGAAGCGTAAAGAGACCGACAGGGTGGATGCCTTCCCCACGGATTCCACCACTACAATTTCCGAGACAATCGTTGCTGCTTCCACTGACACTTCAAAGAACACTGAAAAAGCAGTCTGACAATATGGGAGGATGATCCTTAAACCGATCATCCTCCCATTTCTATCATTCGGCGTCTGTGAAGCCCCCTTCGGCTGTTATGATTATTGTACAGTATTTCCATTGGAGACCGTATCTGTAGATTCTATATCTCCCGCCGATACATTCCCTTCTGTCTCCTCTTCCTCCTCCGGCGCAATGTCCGTAATCAGGTTCTCCGGCCTAAACATCGACAGTCCCAGTACACTAAGCTCCTCCGGGCGGGCAGGTAACACAATCGTCTCTCCCTCCACCAATACCCTTGATGAATTCTGGGAAAGGATTAACTGATAGCTGTCATCTAACGCCACATAGCTGCAGCCGATATTACGCAGCACCAGGCGATATTCTGTTGCCTCCATCGGAAGCTGCTCATCCGGCACAATGACACTGATCGTATCCGGAATTCTCGTTCCCGTAAAATCATACTTAAGTGTGAGATAAGACAGCGCGCCTGCCTCATCAGCCAGTATCTCCTCCTCTGTCAATGTACGGTAAGTTACCTCACCGGACTCCTCATCCACTGTATCCACTACACTTACCGGATAAAGAACCAACTCCATGGCATCCACAGCCACATAGCCGCCTGCAGTGATATTCCAACTGATGGTATTGTTTGATTTGCTGTCCGCGGGATCGGCTGCAGTATACACAAAGTTGCTTCCGCCGGGGTCTTGAGGCGTGTAGGTGTATACACTGATCAGGTACTTTGCATTCGCCACCATATCCTCCGCATTCCACTGCGCTTCCACACCGAAGCGCTCACACAACTGCTGATATACCGACTCAGTAAAAGCACCTTCTCCCTCACCTGCATCCACAGCAGACCAGGTCGGTGGATTCACCTCTGGTCCATTGCCGGCATTATATCTGCCAATCATAGCATTTCCATTGACAACCGCTCCGTTACTGTAGCAGTCGATTACATATTCGCCCGGTCTTCCCAGCCATCCCACGATACCGCCCGCACGCGCAACATTTAATGTACCATAATAATCTCCGGTCACCTGTCCAAACTGATAACAGTCAATCATGTAAGGTGTGGTAGTAGCATTGCCAAAGTAACCTGTGATTCCGCCTACATATTCCGCTCCATAGACATTGCCCACATTGATACAGTGCATGATACCGCCGTAACCTCCCACAGTACCGCAAATGCCGCCCGCATAATTTCCGGCTCCGTAGATGTCTCCATAATTGGTGCAGCGGATAATATAATCCTGTCCGGAATTGCTGGTGATAATAGGATAGATGCCTGCCACACCGGTATAACCATTGTAGAGATTTCCATAATTCTCGCAATCCAGTATTTCCAAGTGCGCCGTGGCGCCTGAGCAGTATACATGCCCCATGATACCTGCCACATAATTGTTCTGCTGACCGGCCTTCAGTTCAATATCAGCATAATTGATACAATTCATAATCTGTAAATGATCTGCATAATTGTGCGTCTGAATATAGCCTGCAATTCCTGCCACCTTATCCATCACCTCATCTGTATGAATCAGACCTGCTTCTGTATCTGTGGCAGAACCATTCACGCAGCCCTTAATCAATGTCCTGGTCGCCTCACCGCTCAGATATCCCACAATACCTGCCACACAACTGTTTCCCATGTAGATTGCGCCCAGATTGGTGCAATTCTCCAACGTACCGTTAAATTCTCCCACAATACCACCAATATGGATGCCTTTTAAAGAATGTCCTTCCACGCCGATGGTACCCTTGTTCACATTTTCTGCAAGATATACCTGACTGATATCAATGTTACGCACTATGTCGGCAGAACTGTTGGGGAAACGGAAATGTCCCACGATACCGCCGATTCCTCTGATTTCCACCCCATCATTCAGAGCTCCCGCCGTCAACAGGTTTCCTCTGTTTTCGTTTCCTACCACCTTCAAATCAACGTCATACATATATCCGGCAATTCCACCACTGAAGCTGGCACCTGCCTTTCCACTAGTCACATCTCCTTCATTGATACTGTTGTAAATCTTGCCTGCACCGGCATATCCTAACAAACCACCCAGATAAATTTCTTTACCTGCTGCGTAAATATTTCCATAATTTACGCACCCCAATTCTTCATCTGTCTCATCCCCGATTACAAAATAATAGCAACAGCCTATAATACCACCTGTGCAATCAAGCGTGCCCGCACCCACCATGTCCTTGTAGTTGATGCAATTTTGTATCCGGATGGGCTTAGCATTTGCTCCGCAAAAAGCAAGCCCTACGATACCACCGCCGGATACTGCACCATTCACAAATTCCATAGTCTGCTCCACACCGGGCGCTCCATTGACACAATCTACAATCAGAGTGGTACAACGAATGGTTCCTGCGATACCTCCCGGTCCGCCGTCCTGCTGATATGCCCAGTTGGGGGTACGCATAGCTGCCGTAGTCAGTCGATTCATATCTCCCTTCTCCTGACACCGAATCAGCTTAGAAGGAATACTGCTTATGGCTGCCAGCTTGCCCACAATGCCGCCGGCACTGCCAAGCAAGCCTTCCTCTCGGTCGAAATTGCCCAGATTTCCTTCATTGACGCCATCATAGATAGCGATGGGTCTGGTAGAGAGACCCACCAGTCCCCCAATACCCACGGACACCGTATTACCGCCCACAGTAATTGCTCCATAATTGATACATGCCTTTGCAGCATCCGCCTCCTCACCCATGGTGAGAAGCGATGTGGCAGAGGTGCCACCGGCTGCGCTGCCCACAATACCGCCAACATTACTCATGTTCTCATTGCAGGTGATATCTCCATAATTGATGCATCGCTTCATCACTGCTGGATAATATCCATTGGCATTGTTGTCCGTATAAGCTTCCCCAACGATGCCTCCGGTGTTAGTGGCTATTCCCACCATCTCTAAATCTGCATAATTGACACAGTCCTCCATGGTCAGCGATGCCACATTCAGACCGATCAGTCCGCCCAATCGATATATGTTCACCAACTCTCCTGTCTTCGCATTCTGTCTATAGGCATATATCCCTCCGGCATTCCCGCCATTTGTCCTGCTCTCTGCAGAACCATTGCTACAGCGAAGCATCTTAAGCGAACCATCCGCTCTCGCAACCAAACCGCCTGCCGTAGCATTTGGCACAGTATTGACATACACCACATGATTCAGCGTACCCATCTGTATGCAATCCTGCATCACACTGCTTCCTCTCAGATAAGATACCTGACCTGCCGCCGAGGTCACAACAGACCCTTCATCCGGTTTAATCTCCCCATTTTGCAGCACACCATACAGAGAAGCATTATAAAGCTGACCTGCAATTCCTGCCACCTGTCTGCCATAGCTTGTTTCTTCCAGTCTGATGTTGCCCTCATTCCGACAGCCCTTAGACGTATCTGTAGAACCATCCGCCAGTACGCCTCCGATGGTGATATGGGCATTGTTATTCTCTGCCTGCCCTACCAGCCCCCCAATACAGGTAGCGGTAGCATTCCTGCACACAATATCTCCATAATTCACTACATTTTCCAGTGTCACCATCTTAGAAGTATACTGCTTTCCAAGGATGCCTCCTATGAAGTTTACAGAATTTGCCTTTAGCTCCATGGACGCATAATTGACACAACCCTTGAGGATTGCCTCCGTATTGGCGCTATTTCCGATACCACCTACAATACCGCCCACACCGCCTACATTATTCTCGTTATTGCTTCCAAATAATCTTCCTGCTTCCGAATCGCCTGCCGAACCATTCACACAGTTTTCAATCCGTGAGACCTCTCCTTCCACATATGAACCAATATATCCGGCAATTCCTCCATTACCAAGATTCCCGGAGCCCTGCCCCATCAGATGATACATCTGTCCCAGATTGGTGCACCCAATCAGCGTAGTCTGTTCCACACTATATCCCAGAATTCCTCCGCCATGACGCAGTGCACCGGCATTCTGGGCGATATTTCAATAGTTGACACCATTGTAGATAGACAGACTATCCGCCGCTCCGGTAGGTGCCAGCACCTGCCCCACAAAGCCCCCTGCCTGATAGAACAATGCCTTGTTCGTACCATCAATGGTTCCATAGTTATAGCAGGCTTTTGCGGCATCCTCCGGTTCGCCAATCACAGTAGTATATCTGCTCAAGCCCATCAGACCACCTACATTGTTGACCGAAACAGCCGCATCCACTGCATATAGCGTACCGTAATTGATACATCCGGTGAGTACAGCCTTACATGCTTCCCCATTTTGCTCCAGATTTGCCTCGGAAGCTCCAATCAGACCTCCCACATAATCGACCGGATTCACACCCATCTGGATATAACCGCATGCTTCATCCTCTGCGCTGCCATTGACACAACCATCCATCACAAGATTATAATACTGATTAAGTCCAACAAGACCTCCCACGCGATCCTTGGCATGATATATCTGTCCCAGTTGCTTACAACTGTAGAGCTTTAATTCTCCGCCAACAGAATTCCCAATAAATCCTCCGCTCAGGCGTACCTGTTTCATATGCGCACCAAAGGTGCCATTATTCACCCCATGATAGATTGCGATATCGTAAGGACCGTATTCGGTGACTAAGCCTACAAATCCCCCCGCACTATCCATCAGCGCATTCACCGCACTGTCAATATCACCATAGTTTAAACAGCACTTTGTGGCATCTGCACTGTCTCCCAAAGTAAGGTGCATGCGGTCCACGCGTCCCACCATACCGGACAGCGATGAAAAAGAAGCAGCCGTGGAATCCAATGAAATATCTCCATAGTTCACACTGTTTAAGATGGTCACGGTATTGACTTCACTCTTGTGGGCAGCCAGATCTGTAGGACCATACAGATTGCCAATCATTCCGCCGCATCTGCCGCCACCCGGCGTATACATATGGAGGGCACCGCTTCCTGCCTCTTTTGCCACACCATTGCTGCAATCTTCAATCAAAAGGTTAAAATGGGTATGATTTCCAATCATTCCACCCAGATAATTAGAGCCCTGCCAAATCACACCGTGCTGGATACAGCCAATCAACTCTGCTTCCGCCCCGAGAGAACCCACCATACCGCCACCAAAGCCAACCGTCCCCCCTTCCTTCGCGCCGATAATTCCATAGTTCTCGCCATAATAAATCCCCAGAGTTGCCTCTGTTGCACTATTGTTCAGACTGCCGATCAGTCCGCCCACATAGGACATTCCCTTGGCTGTGGCAGTATTGGTGCAGTAAATAGAGCCGTAATTGAGACATGCCTTCGCCGTATTCTCCTTTTCGCCTAAGGTCGTAGGCAGACAGGTAAATCCGATCAGACCTCCATAATAAGTACCGCCTGCGGTTCCCACATAGATGTCGCCATAATTGTAAGTACACGTCATCACAATCTGTCTGTCATAATTTACATTGAGATTCATATCACAATATCCTATGATCCCCGCAAGATAACTGGTGACACTACCATCAATGGCATATAGCCTGCCTTCCTCTCCGGACTCCACTCCGTTCCGGCAATGGTCCATCACCAGCTTTACATTTGCCATACGCCCGATCAGACCTCCCACCATCTGGGTTGCATGGTAGATGGTTCCATGCTGCACGCAATCCTCCATCGTCACCAGAAAGCTGTTAGCATTCGCCACAGACAATCTGCCCACCAGTCCACCGGTGGAATAGATATATGCAGTCTTTTCTCCTATCAGTCCATAATTCTCCGCACCATAGATGCCAAGCTCCTTCGCCTCCCCTGATCCCAGAATACCTCCGAAATAATATCCAACATTCCCACAGTCCAAATTGCCATAATTATAGCAATAAGTCTCCGGCACTCCTTGTTCACCGATCATAATCGTCGTTCCATATCCGACACCCATGATACCGCCCACATGATCCACCGAGCCGCCTGCATAGAAATCTGCATAGTTGACACAGTCAATGATGGTGGTAGGCACCGAAGCAGATAAACTCGCGCCCAGAATCCCTCCGCTTTTTCCGGTGTTTCCCTCCGCAGAAATCAGATAGGTCTTGCTCTTGGAGCCATTTGTACAATGCTCTATACGAAGTGCTGCCAGACTCTGACCGATGATACCGCCGGTCAATCCATTGTTTCCGGATGCAGTCAGGTGGGAAATATTGGCTTCACTGGTACAACCTGAAATCAGACTTTCTGACGTGGTTGCGAGTGTTTGATAGATGCCCACCATGCCACCGGCATTGGTAATCTTCCAGTTACCTGTGAATCCAATATCTCCTGTATTATGACAATCTGTAATCTCAAAATGCGCTCTCTCGATTCTGCCGACCAGTCCGCCCAACTGCTCCGGTGCATCCATCTGTCCGGCATTGCTGCAGCCCCGCAGTTCCAAAGCCACTGTCTCTCCCATGTTATCTAAACGGATAGAGCCGAACATACCGCCACAGTAAGCCATGGTGGCAACCATGTCCGCTCCCTTTCCGTTGATGCAATCAATAGCCTTGACACTACCGCTCGCCTTAATCACATAGCCTGCCATACCAGCCACCCATCTTCTGCCATACAAGGTTCCGTGATTGGCACAGCGATAGAATGATATATTGTTTTCCTCGTATCCGACAAGACCACCCACTGCATCCGTAATATAAGCAGTATCCGCCGGAAGTATCGCGCCCGTATTGGTACAATCCTCCACTACCGCTTCCCAAATAGAATGTCCGATCAGACCACCGTAATAACTGGTTCCGCTTTTACACTGATAGATATCACCCTGATTGGAGCAATTTTTCACATGATACACATGAGCTGTGGTATTGGTATACAAATCTCCCACCAGACCGCCGGTGTAAGAGACCCCTTTGATGATTCCATAATTTGTAGCATTCTCAATACCGTTTACTATCCCCTCCGTGCCATCCGGTGCTCCGGTGACAGCCGCCATATAACGCCCTGCCAGACCGCCCACATAATTACCGGTTCCTGTCACATCCCCGTAGTTTACCCTGTTATCCAGACTCACATAAAACCCATTGCTGACATATCCAAAGATACCGCCTACACCGGTTCCCCCGATAACTGTGGCATGATTTTCCAGTACATCCATCCGGGATTCGGCTCTATTAGCAGTATGCGTACCAATAACGCCACCTGTATGGTCTGTGCCCATGACAGAAGCGCCTTCCAACACCTGATTGGTACCATCAATCACACCGCCCTTCATGTATCCTACCAAACCGCCATTGCGCGTATTGACGGATACGATACTGCCCTTCATCTTGCAGCCACTCATCGTCTGATTTGCCAGCCAATAGCCTGCAATACCGCCGGTGCCATTCTCCTGACCATTCATACCTGCCTTGCTGGAAAAAGAAATACTCCCGCTATAAGTATAATTTTGGAGCGTGATTGCACCACTTCCCTCCGGATACCCTACGATTCCGCCGACTTTGGTGGGGGAATTTGCGTTACTGTTCGTATCCTCTCCTACGAACAGCGGCACTGCAATTTCTTCCTCTTTACGCTCATTTACAATCACACCCAGAAGAGTGTTGCCATTATTCATATTATGCCCTACCAGACCACCCAGATTGCCATAATGCTTGTTTGCAAGAAAATTAGACTCATCTGCGTTCAGCATGCTGTGACAATTCTTCACTGTTCCGGCATTGTAACCCACAACGCCCCCCATATCCACTACGCCACGATTATCTACCACGGAGGGAATTCCTGCATCATAATAAGCCGATATCGTCCCTGTATTGCTGCAATTTTCAAGCGTCCCATAGCTGATTCCCGCAATACCGCCCACACCACACAGTGCCCCCTTAGCGCCGAAGCCTCTTCCGATGATGGTTCCACTATTGGTACAATCCTTCAGCACCAGATTTTTCTGTGTTGTACCTCCAAGACATGCGACTATTCCAGCGGACATTTCTCCAAAGACATTGCATTCATTACTATAGGCGCCAGTGATTTCTCCAATATGCAGACTGCCAGCCACACCGCCTGCATAATCCTGTTCCGCTGCCACCACGCCCTTTACCACAATGGGACTGCCAGTCTCATTGCGCACTGCTGCAGACACCTTTTCCTGCCAGCCCACCAGACCGCCTGCCGTAATATATGCCTGTACTGACACCTTCATTTCCTGTCTGCCAAGACTGGGCGTGAAAAGCACCACACCCTCTCTATTAAAGCCTACCAATCCGCCCACATACCAGCCTACATAGGTCTCCTGCTGATGCTCCAGGCGCACAAGCTGTTTGGAGAGCTCCTCCTCAAAGGGTCCATAGTCAGCGCATGCGGACAGACAATCCTGTACCGTCCCATCGCTTAATCCCACGATACCACCGATATATTGAGGCTGATTGATCTGTGCATTATAGCCTCCGGCATTGTTGACACGCAAAATATAATTGTACACTGTCTCAACCGCCACCGGTGTATAATCACTCTCCTCATCTGCCCGCTCCACAAAGGTCACCTTCACCGGTGTAAAATTCTCACAGGCAAGCAAAGTGTCTCCCGACAACAGCCTTCCGGTAATTCCACCATAATATTGATAAATAAAGGAATTCCCGGTATTGTTATCGCCCCTTGCCTTTCTTCCATAGGTTCCCTCTGTGGGAATATAGATGACCTGCAGGTCTGCATAATTATATAGCTTCTCATAGGTGCCTGCACCCTGTTCCAGAGTACCGATTACGCCGCCTATTTCCCCGATACCTGTGACAGAGGAAGCAACGACGTCACTCACTGCCACACCACTGTTCTGCAGATGCTCCATATGCCCCGGAACCTTCTCTGTATTCAGATAAATACCGCTAAAAAGCATCTGTGCACTGGAGCCTGCTTTCGCCTGCCCAATGACACCACCCACATAGCGTCCCACCTTGCTGCCGGTAAGCTTCTGTGTATTCTCCGGGACATAACTTTCCACCCGACAAGCAGCAGCCGCATTGGACACTGACCCGGAGGATACACCCGCAACTCCTCCAACCGCATACTGCGCACTAATCCTGCCCGCGCCGGTGACTGCCACCCCGTCTATACTGCCACTGTTATTGCCCACCAGACCACCTGCCTGATATTCTGCTGTCACAGTTGCATTTTGCACCCACACATCACGAATTGTACCCAGATTCATTCCGGCAAGGGTTCCCACATCGCCTACTCCACTCACCTCATAATCTGTCAGAACTACCTTTTCAATCAGTCCCTCATTGGTGGCAAACAATCCCACTGCACTGACGTCTTCTGATTGTTTGATTCCATGAATCTCATGGCTGTCCAGAAACACATCTCCCAGAAGCTCTTCCGTTTTCTCTCCTGTAAATGTTCCCATGAAATTCAACACCGAACCTGGTACACCCTTATCTGCAAACATAATAGCAGTGTATGTAATTGCTCTCCCACGTCCCTCTATATCAGTCCAATCGATATCTGCCACCAGGCGATAGTCGCCATCTGCAAAGCCATTACGCACATTCCACAAATGTCTGCTGCAAGCGATTCCATATTCTGTATCACCATCTGTGTTTTTTACATAAGCGTAATACACACTTTCCGTATTGGAGCGTTGGCTGAGTTCCCCATTTCCTGCGCCATTCTCCCCATAGGCAAGCTCCAGTATTGCATAGATAGTATCAGCCCCTTCAAACGCATAACCATTGTCACCAAAAGGATGATCCGGACATTCCAACAGCATATAATAATACTCCCCGGACACATTGTCAGGTGCTTCCTCATAAGCCAGATCTGCATAACCGATACGGGCAGTCTTTGTGCTGCCATCCAGTGTATCCTCCACAACAATCTGCTTTCCGTTCAATACGTCATAATCATCCAGGCTGTTCAACACACCCTCTTGCGTCCCGGAAATGTCCTCATACATCTCTGCCCTCGGCACTTCATAGGCAGCAATCTCCACATCGTTTTGATCATATAAATGAATAGTATAGTACAATGCCTCCATACGATAGGTTCCGTCAATGAAGCTTTGATTATTGGCATTGGTCTCTGCCCAAGTCAGATAGAGTCTGTCTCCATTCACAATTTCCACCTTATCAGGCACATCCACCGAGTTCACAACTTCTTCGTATGCGTGAGAGGTAAATACAACTCCATAATATCCCTGTTTCTTCTTGGAAAGCGCCTTGCTGTCTCGCCAGATACAATCTCCCTGGTCATGCTTAGTCCCCTCCGGGTCGGCAAAAGCCATTCCAAGATTATCTGCATCCTCACTATAAAAAACACTGCGAACCATTCCGGTACTCAGATCATATTCCACCAAAAAACTGTTTTCCATCACAGAAGCATCGCCGATTGCACTGGCAAGAACATCATAGAAGGGGTTCATCTCTCTTGCAGTACCGACAGCATTCAAAGAATCCAATGCCACATAGATAATCTCACTGTTTTCATGCGCAGGATAATACTCCTCATTGTAAAATGCAGCCGCATCCCCCTCTTCATAATTAGATACTATAATCGTCCGGTTCTGTGGCTCTGTCATGACCCGGTCGCTCCCTGTCATGGCAAGATTATAGCTCTTTAACTGATCTTCAAAGCTCTGTAGCGCATCATGACGCTTCAAATAATTAATATGGCTCTGCAAGCTGTAAAAAGCAGTCTCCGCCACCTCTGTCCGACGCATCTGCTCTGAGGAGTTTATATATCCACTGATTCCCGCCGCAGCAAATGCAAGTATGACGGACAAAATAGCCACCACAATCACTATCTCTACTAATGTGAATCCATTTTTTTCTTTTTTGTGCCAAAACCTATCTTTTCCTTGCATAAATATACCATCCATTCGTTCCATACTACCCATTATAACTTCATTCCATAGTAATTTCATTCCATAGTAACTTCGTACCATAGTAACTTCATACTATAGCAACTTTATCATATTAAAATTATATAGTATTTTTCGGTATAATTCAACAAATCTTAAAGTATAAAAAAGGGATTTTCATTAAAATTTAACAACAAAAACGCAAAGCTCACCGAACTTTGCGTTTTTGTAAATTACTCTTTCTCCATATTGCCGTCAGATACCGCAGCATCACCGCCTGAGACTTCTTCATCCAAAAGCTCCTCAAGCTCCTCTATGTCCGGAAGACTCCACAGCATATGCAGTGTCAATGCCTCCAGCGGTCTTTCGGGAAGAGTGATTCTCTGCCCTGTCACTACACGGTTGGAATTGCCTACATAGGATACCACTCTGGTCTCATCATCCATCGCAATAAAGGTTGCACCAATATTGCGAACCACAATCTGATATTCGGTCCTCTCCTCCGGCAACTGCCCTGTCTGAACAGTGACACTTGCGCTGTCCGGAATTCTGGAACCGGCAAATCCTGCATACAGAATAATCTCTGCCTTTTCATTATTATTATCCGCCTCAATCTCTGCCGCATCCATATCCACGGGATACAGTGCCAATTCCATGCCGTCTACCGCAATGTAATTATTCGCAGTAATCTTCCAGGAAAGTGTATTGTTACTTTCATCAAAGACGAAACTATTGGTTCTGGGTTCCGTAGGTGTATACTGGTAATGTTCTATCAGATACTTCGCATTTGCCACCATCGCGTCTACGCCGCCATTCTGCCAATTCCGTTCCACGCCAAACTTATCGCAGAGCTGATTATACACATTCTGACTGAAATAACCGTAATTCAAAGCATCATCCTTTGCCTGCCATACCTTGTAGAAATCGCCACGGTTCTGCCCTTCTCCCAAAAGATTGGTCTGTGTACCATAATAGTAATTGTCAATATAATTGAGCGGACCACCGTCCACCAACTGTATCATTTGGTTTGCAATATTTCCTGTGACAGTACCAAATTGATAACAATCCACAATATATGGGCTGCGGGGTGAAACAACAGAGCCCACCAGACCGCCGATTCTGTTCTGCGCGTTCACATTGCCGGCATTGATACAATGAATCATACCTGCAGAACTATAAATCGTTCCTGCTATTCCGCCCGCGAAGGTGCCGGTGGCATTTACCTCTGCATAATTCACACAATTAGCGAGGAACACTGCTCCCAAATGCTCTGTCTGTCCGGAGAAGATACCGCCGGTTCGATCTCTGCCATAGTTAATCGTACCATAATTATCACAGCCTACAATCTCCAACTCGCTTTCCGCCACCGAGGAGAATAAATGCCCCATGATGCCTCCCTGGTAGCTTGCTCTGGCATTCAACGTGCCACGGTTGACACAGTCTTCTATCTGGATATGTGAAAGGAATCCATTGGCATCTGCATATCCGAGAATACCTCCCAGACCATCTCCTTCACCGTTGGTTCCGCCGGTCTTACCCACTGCACCGTTATTCTCAGCTCTGACAATAGCTGCTGTAGGTATTTTCAAACGTCCCAGAATACCGCCTATACTATTGGCTGCCTGCCAAAACATCACATCACTATTGTTCGTGCAGTCTATAATCGCTGCCTCTGTTCCGTTCTCGATTGCTCCTGCCACACCACCTATCCATGTCGCGGTGGTTGCCATCTCCAATTTACCATTGTTCGTGCAGCTTGTAAGGGTAGTGGAAACACCTCTCTCGGAATATCCAAGGATTCCACCATTCCTGAACATCGAGGATGTAGAAGAAAGTAAGCCCTCATTCACGCTATCCTCAACTTTCAGCGTATGTCTTGCAAAATATCCCACAATTCCGCCTACGTTCTCTACTGCATGATAAATCGGTGCTTTCTGCGCACTGCGTACAATCAATACATTCGCGCCCTCAGCATTGCCGACCACACCGCCTACAAAAGCTGCTCTGGCAGCATTCTGTGCGATAACACCCTCGTTGACAAAATCATAAATCTGTACTTCCTCCGGATCATTACGTCCCCAGAAATGTCCCATCAATCCACCAGCATTTGCAATATTTAAATTATTGGGACCATCGATGGTTCCGTAATTCGCACATCCCATGGTCGGATCATTCGGATCACCTGCAGTAAAGCTTGACACGCATACGCCAATAATACCGCCCACACGGTTGGTGGAACCGGTTCCTGCAATCCCGGTGATCATTCCATAATTATTACTTCTGGTCAAAACCTCCACTGAATGTGTTCCGTCAGGATTGATATTGTATTCACTATCACCGATCAGACCGCCAATCTTCTCTGATGCACTTGCTGCCATGGATATGGTTCCCTTTGATGCATCCAAAGGATCTCCGTTATTACACTCATCCATCCGCAGATTGTAGCCGATGTGATAACCTACCAGTCCGCCGACTCCTTCTTTTGCCTTATAAATCTGTCCCAACTGGTTACAACGATACAAATCGATCCAACAGCGGTCTACAAATCCAAGCACACCTCCGGAACTGTTCATCCTTGTAACATTCTGTCCAAAAATACCTTCATTCACGAAATCATAAAGCTTGATGGTGGATGTTTCAGCATGACCGATGGCTCCGCCCACATGCTCTAGGGCAATTTTACTGATACCGTTGATCGCCCCCAGATTTCCGCACTGCTTTGTACGATCATCGGCATCACCCATCACCACATTCGCGTTGACAAATCCTACAAGAGCCCCTATGTGATACACTCGGTTGACCGCATCACTGGACGCATAAACGGTTCCGTAATTATAGCAATTCGTCAATCTATCCTCGGACATTGTACCGTCAGCCTTTGTCTTGGTTCTCGTATATCCGATCAAGCCTCCTATATTATGCCCTTGATCTACTACTATATCAATCTTACCCTCTGCCGTATCCGTTGCAGAGCCGTTGATACAACTATCAAGTGTCATTCCGATGCCTTCATGCCTTCCGACCACACCACCTACTTCATATTCCGCATGAAGAATGCTTCCATGCTGCACACAATTTGCAAGCTTAGTGGTTCTGTCCGTGCCTGAACTCGAATTAACCACTCCAATAATACCGCCCGACTGTCTGATGCTATTCAAGCTCTGCCCCAACGCATAATAGTTCTCCGCACCATCCAGACTTAAAGTCGTTACATTGTTTGCATAACCGAGAACACCGCCCAACTGACCGCCATAATTGCCGGATGTGACTTCGCCCCGGTTCACGCTGCTTACAACGCTCAACGATACCGTATTATTTGCATATCCAACGACGCCTCCAAACTTGCAATCATAGGACGCTCCCTTACAATAAATCTTGCCGGTGTTGGTGCTTCCCTTAACCGCAATCGCTCCGGCACCATCCGCATTGCCTACGATACCGCCATATTTTTCAGCCGTACCTTCTCCACCTACTTCTCCGCTATTAGCACAGTTCACAGCCTCTGCGGAAGCAGCTCCCTCTACAGTTCCGATGATACCGCCATTCTTGCTGCCGAATCCGAAGCTGTAAATCTTGCCGCTGTTACTGCTTTGATTTACCGTAACCGCAGAGGATGCACCGGTCACATAGCCGACGATTCCGCCGGAATTGGAGACAAGACCCATTGTGGTATCCAATGCACCGATATTGTCACATGCGCTTGCAGCATTGCCCTCCGTGCCAAGCGTCACAACCGAATTGGTAACACTTCCAACGATGCCGCCGCTCTGAGCCACATTATTATAACCGGTTGTCTTGACACCTGCCGTATTATTTTGGTCGGTGTTAGACAAGACCGCATCTTTTACATTATTAATATGACCTACAATACCGCCATGCCTTGTCACGCTTCCGTTGTAGGTAAACGTACCGGTATTAGCCAGCTCCGTCAGCTTTACAGTAGTGACGTTCTGCATATTCCCCAGAATACCGCCTATATTCTCTACATTGCCGGTGCTCCTGATGGTTCTCTGATTGTCATTCACACCGGAAACACCGGTAAGTGTCAGGGTGCCTACATTGTTCACATGGCCAATCAGACCGCCCACATTGCTCATACCTGCGGCTTCGAGCGCCAAGGTATAAGTAGCAGAATTAACACTGCTCGCAGGAATGTTTCTCGCACCGTACAAAGCGAGCGAGGTACCGCCATCAGCCATTCCGACCAGACCACCGCTATTGGTCATTGCACCATTAGAGGTAATCATACCGTAATTCACACAATAGTAGCTTGCATTATTGAGATAGGAGGCAGTTGCACTTCCGAGCACCACCGGCATTTTATCCACACGCCCGATCAGTCCTCCCGCATAGCCCAGATTTCCGCCCGCGCTGATTTTCATATAATTCTTACAACCCGTCAATGTAACCTTGACCGCTGTACCCGTACTTTTCGCGTCTTCAATCCAACCTATAATGCCTCCCACAGCGCTGGTCGCTGCGTCTGCGGATAGCGTGTATTTGTTCACATCACCTGTTGCTCCGGCGAGTGTAGAACCACTGGTGCATTTATCAATCGCGATGGTCTGGTTGGTCTTCCCCATGATTCCGCCGGCTGCAGCCGTATCTGCAGCAGCGGAAAGATGCAACAGACTGCCCCTGTTGGTACAGCTTGTGATCTTGCTCTCCACTGTTCCGGCAGAAATCTGACCGTATCCCACAATGCCGCCCGCATTATAAATCTCCCATCGATTTGAAGAGCCCAGATTTCCCGTGTTGTTACAGGATGTTATTGTATAACGTGTCAAATAGATGTATCCGGCAATTCCTCCCAGTTCATGAGGTGCATCCACAGTGGCTTGATTGGTACAGCTTGTGAGTGAAAGCGGTGCCGTCGTCGCCGTCTGGGCACCGACTCTCGCATACCCTATGATACCTCCTGCACAGCTATCCGACGCAACAATTTTGCCGCCTGTCTTGTTCGTACAGCCTGACATCGTAAGCTTCACTGCCTGACCGTTTGCGGTACCAACATTTCCGATGATACCTCCCACATTTTTACCGCCTGAAACCGCGCCATTATTATGACTGTTTGTAACTGTGCCCGTAGAACTCAGCATACCGGCTATTCCGCCCGTTCTGTCGTTTCCTCTGATCGTTCCTTCATTGTTGCATCCGCTGATGGTAACAGTATAATTCACCCATCCAAAAATTCCGCCCACATTATAAGACTGTGCCGTTTCATCCGCAAGTACCACATCGCCGGAATTGGTGCAGTTTGAGACCGACAGAGTCAGATTGAGCGCATATCCAATGATGCCGCCGATATTGCTTCCATTTCCGCCCTTCTGCGTGACAGTGGCAAGATTCTTACAGTCCGATATCGTCAAAGTTTCCGAAGGTCTATAGGATACCTGAGTGGAATAAGGTGCATAATATCCCACAAGCCCGCCTACATTGCTAAGTCCTGTGACTGTCCCCTTATTCGTACAATTTTGAAATCCTTTATAGGTCGGCGCATCTGTACTGGAGCCGGCAGTATAATACCCTACAAGTCCTCCCACATAACTTCCGCTTCCGGTGATCGTTCCCTCATTGATACGGTCGTTGAACTCTATATGGCCGCCTTTGAATTCCCCAAAGAAACCGCCCACCCTTTCCGTTCCGGTGACAGTAGCATAATTGGTTTTCACCTGCATATCTGCTCTCTTTGCCTTGTCAGCATAAACAGCGTGAAATCTTCCGACGATACCTCCCACCTGCGTAGTGCCTTTGATTACAACACCCGGTGCCACTTCATTGGTCGCATCGATAATGCCGCTCTCCTGATACCCCACCAGTCCACCTGTATTGGACACTGCGGAATCAATGGAACCGGTCATCTTACAGTAGCGCATGACCTCCCCATCATACCAGGTACCCGCAATGCCGCCTATGCCGCGGATATAAGCACTCATAACATTCGAGACAGCCCGCACCTCAATATGACCCGTATAGGTAAAATGATCCAGATAAAATGTGGATGTACTGGTTGAATCCGTAACCACAGGGGAGCTGCCGACCACACCTCCCGCCTGGGGAAAAGTTCCATAGATACTGGAAGGCTGGGTGACATTGCTCTTTCCAATCACAATCGGAATATCTATCACTTCCTCTTCGGCACTGTTTTTAATCAAAGCCAGATTGACCCCTGCGTTATTCTCATTTTTACCGACCAGACCGCCCACCATGGACAGACCATTCCCCGCCAGATAATTGGTTTTCTCCGCATTCAGTCTGGAATGACAATCCTCCACAATACCGTAGTTCCATCCAACGATCCCCCCCACATACATGACATAAGTCTTTGCGGTCGCCCAGTCATCCACCACGCCATCTGCAATATAGGTAGATACCGTACCACTGTTGGCACACTCTCTCACCGTTCCAAAGTTAGTTCCAACAATTCCTCCCACATAGGAACCAACCATTGTATTAAAGCCCAGTGCCATAACATTACCGGTATTTGCACAGTTCTCCAAAGTCATATCATTCTGCAGGAAGCCTATGATACCTCCTGCCCCAACGCCGAACACGTTGCTTTCATTGGTATATGCGCCATCAAGCACGCCGCCCACGCAATATCCCATAACGCCGCCCACAGAGCCGTATCGCAGCGTAGTATCATGCAAGGAAACAGCATTATTCGTATTTCTGGCGCCCGCAACTGTTCCTTTCACGACAATGGCATCTGCATCCTCATTGAAACAGCCTATGGCTCCCTCCAACTGCTGTCCCACCAAACCTCCTACATTGTGATAGCCCCTGACAGATACCTGCATTTCCTTTTCATCTGCATCCGATGTGAAGAGAAGCTCACCCTTCTCCTGGCTACCCACCAATCCACCTACATAATAACCGAAATAATAGTAGTCTTCCTCACCTGTCAGACGCTTCAACTGTATCTCAGCCTCCTGTGCCAGTGTGCCGTAGCTCGCAAATCGGGAAGCGCAGTCCTTTACCAGACCATCATTTAATCCGGCAATGCCGCCAATCTTCTGCGGATGATACTTCGCATTCTGAAGCGACAACGCCTTCTCCTCTGCTGCGCTCATCGCAGTGAGATTTCCCTCATTGTCCGCCACCGCCAGACTGATCGATACCTCCGTGAAATTGACACAATTTTCTACCGACGCATTCTGTGCAATGCTACCGGCAATTCCTCCATATGCCAAATGGAGATTTACATAGACATTCCCCCTCGCACTTCTCTCGCTATCGCTGATATGAAGTGCCTGCAGCGTGGCATAATTATACAAATGCTTGTAGCTGCCCGCATTCGCATCAAGACTGCCGACGATACCACCTACCGAAGCAATTCCCACAACAGAAGAAGGAACAATCTCCTCTAACGCAGCATCCGCCCGCTGTCCATCCGTTCCAAAGAGCTCCTTCGGGATACCATATGCATCCAATCTGACTCCGTTGACCAGCTTCGTTGCCTTACTGCCCGCAGCACCTCTTCCGATTACGCCGCCAATCCATTTCCCAATATTTTCAGAGGATATATTCAGGCTTTCCTCAGGCAATGCCGCCCATACATTAGCAGCAACCGATATATTCGTCAAGGTTCCTTCCGACACACCGACAGCGCCGCCCAATTCACGCCACGCCAAGATTCTATTTGCCCCGGTAGTGACAGAACAATTCTCAATCAAAGCTCCGGTGCCACTGTTTGCTCCCGCAAGACCACCCGCCTGCTCCTTTGCAGTCACGGAGGCATTCAGCACGCATATCTTACTAAGCTTCGCCGCTTTAGAATCAGTTCCCTGATTACTACCCACAATGGTTCCCACCATGCTGGAACCCACCACAGCAGGATTTCGCAGAATCACATTTTTAATTTCTCCATTATTCGTAGCAAAAAGACCCACCAAAGCATCATTGGGTGCATTGATTTTCAAATTCTGAATTTCATAACAATCATAATAGGAGCGATCGGCAAAGTTTACCAAATCATCCCCCGTCAATCTTCCGTTAAAGCTTCCTGCCAAACCATGCAGGATGCCCGGTGTCTCATCAGCAAAGACAATCGGTTCAAAATCAAAGGTTTTACCTCTGTTCTCAATATCAGCCCAATCAATATTTGCTATCAGCTTATAATCGCCCTCATAATCGCCATTTTTGATGTTCTGCAGATGTCTGCTGAAGCTAATGCCAACCTCATCCACACCATCTTTCTCAACGTAAGCGAAATAAGCACTTTCCTGATTTTCGCTGTCCTTTGATTCCACGTTTGCAAGGCGTCCCGCAGGATCCTTATAAGTGACCTCCACCGTCGCAGACAACACATCGTCCGGTTTCAAAGCATAGCCGCTGTCAGCCGCATCAAACCGATGATCCAGACATTCCAAGAGCAGAAAATACTCAAGCTCATCTTTGCCGCTCATCGAACCGGCTCCTGTGATATCCGCCATACCGATGCGTGCTTTCTTGACGCCACCTATAGCATCTGTCAAAATAACACTTTTTCCATTTTCCACACCTGTAACACTGTCATCAATCCTGCTCAGTGCTCCTTCCGGAGACGGATTGCTCTGCTCTTCATAAATATCGCCCTGTAAAAATTCGTATGTGGCAATCTCGTCAGTCACCACGCCATTTGTTCTGTACAGATGGATGGTATAATACAAGTTGCTCACGTCATATGTACCATCTATAAACTCAGGCACTTCTGTGTTACTCTCATTCCACTTCAGATACAGCCAATCTTCATTTACCAAAACCACATTTTCGGGTCCCTTAATCACATCAATCAACTCTGTATACTCACGAGAAGTAAACACCAAGCCATAATATCCTTGCTGTTTTTGGGACAAATAACCGCTTGCACGCCATATACAGTCAGCTTTGTCCTCCTTTGCTCCATCCAGATTCGCAAAGTCAAAGCCAAGACTGTCCACATATTCGCTGTAGAACACACTACGCACAACACCTCTGGTCATATCATACTCTACCAAAAAGCTGTTTCCGATCGCTTCCTCATCTCGCAGTCCATTCCACAAAATATCATAAAGCGGATTCGCCTTTCTGTCCGCATCTGTTCCATCCAATGTAAGATATATAATTTTACTGCCCTTGTGGGCAGGCTCATATTCATTGTTATAAAAGCTGTCAGCATCACCCGCGCCCTCATAGTTGGTTGTGATAAGCAGCTTATTCTTCTCTTTATTATTCTTCTCCTCATCTCGAAGCACTCTAAAACTACCACTATCATTGAGATGATAGTAGTCCTCCAGCTCCTGGTTAAAAGGCTCAAGCAAATCATGTCTCTTCAGATAATTCACATGACTCTGGATACTGTAGAAAGCAGTCTCCGCCACCTCTGTCCGCTTCATCTGTTTGGCAGACTCATAGTAGCCGTTGATACCGATTGCCGCCAAAGCAATCAAAACAGAGAGGATCCCAACCACGATGACCATCTCAACCAAAGTAAAGCCCTGATTGTTCAGCGCCTTACTCTTCCTATGCTTTTGGGCCCATACCTGATTCGTTTCTCTGCTTCTGCGTTCCATCATCTTCACCACTCCATTTACACACTATAGACATTTAGTCTAAATATGTAAAAAAGAACCTCATAACTCTTAAATATTCCAGATTCATCCGGAAGGATTTCCATACCGAAATATAGTCAATTTTTCCCGGTTTATAAAACAACTTTGGAGTATACGATATGGCTATAGCCATATCGTATACTCCTTTTTTCATATCTAACTGTCTGATTCTGTTATTTCCCTTGCAGCACTTAGTCTGTTGTCTTAGGATAGGTTCCGGTTCCGGCTGTTCCATCAACCCACTCTACCTTGGAAACAACATAATTCTTTGCATAAATCTTAACTACTGTATCGCTCTTGAACTCGCCCACATTAAACATTGCCTTCAAGCCATCAGCCTGTGCGGTAGCAAGCGTCGTATCACTCAGCTTCAAAGCGCCGGCATCAACGGAAATCGACAAAGGAGTGGATGAGTAATCAGGACATGAAACACCGTCCACTCTCATCTGTGTCAGCCACGCATTAGCACTGGTGTAAGCAGTCTTTGCATTTGCCTGTCTGGTGGTGTCAGATGCGGTTCCCAGGAAGCTGGTCAGATTCGGTGCGATCATAGCGATCAAAAGCGCGATAATAGCTACTACGATAATCAACTCCACCAGTGTAAAGCCTTCATTGTTCCTCATTACCTTTTTCATTGTCTTCTTCATAATTGGTTCCTACCTTTCTTTTTTTTCATGCCTTGTGGCATGTGTCCTTTTAGGCATGTATTGCCTTGTTGCAGATACTGCCATCTTGGCATGTGGTACCTTCCATGGCATTGATACATTTATTTCCTGCATGTATCAGACAGGTTTATCCATAAGCGATTTAATCCAAGAAGTTGATGACCTTCCGCATCTCATCCAAGGTCGTCTTGCCCTCCATAATTAGTTGCATCGCATTATGTTTCATGTCAGTGAAGCCCGCCGAACGAATGGCTTCTTCCTTAATCTTCTGAGAAGATGCCCTCTCCATGATCAAACTACGGATCGCTCCGTTTACCATGATAATCTCATACACCGCCAATCTGCCTTTGTAGCCGGTGTGATTACATTTACTGCAGCCCTTCCCCCGATAGAACTTAGGCATCATCTTGCCGTCCCAATAACGAAGCTCATCATCTGTGGGTGTATACTCCTCCTTACAATCCTCACAGATCAGCTTCACCAATCGCTGCGCCACCACGCCGATCACAGAGGATGCCACAACATAGGGCTCAGCTCCCATATCAATCAGTCTCATAAAGGTTGACGCCGCATCATTGGTGTGAATCGTACTAAGCACCAAATGTCCGGTAATTGCCGCCTGAGCCGCAATCAATGCCGTCTCCTTGTCTCGAATCTCACCTACCATGATCACATCCGGATCCTGTCTCATGATAGAGCGGAGACCGCTGGCGAAGGTTAAACCCGCTTTCACATTGATATGTACCTGCGTCAGGTTATCCATGTTCTTCTCTACCGGATCCTCAACCGTAACCACGTTTACATTGGGCTTTGCCACTTCATCCAAAGCGGAATAAATAGTAGTGGTCTTACCGCTTCCCGTAGGTCCCGTCACCAGAATGACTCCGTTGGGATTGTGAATCAGTCTTGTAAATTTATTGTAATCCGCTTCCTTCATCCCCAAAAGTGGTAGTGGAATGAGATCCACCTTATTGTCTCCCAGTACACGGATAACAATTTTCTCACCGTATACACTGGGTAGCGTAGAGATACGGAAGCTCACTTCCTTGGTTCCCATCTCCAGGCTGAAGCGTCCGTCCTGCGGCACACGCTTCTCCGCAATATCAAGTGAAGAGATAATCTTCAAACGTGTGACCAACGGCATATGAATCGCCGCATTCAACACCATAACCTGAACCAAATCACCATCAATTCGCATTCGCACCAAAACATTATTCTGTTTGGGCTCAATGTGAATATCGGAGGCCTGCATGGTGACAGCCTGGGTCAGAATCGAATTCACCAGTTTCACCACCGGTGAGCTATCGATACGATCCATCATCTGTTGGTACGACTCCGAGGTATCCCGCTCCACATAGTCCCTTCCGAACATCTGATTGGCTTCATTCACCACATTGAACAGATTTTTGTTGGCATATGCCTGTTCTATCGCAATATTAATATGTTCGTGTTTTGCCAGATAAGGTACAATCTGCTTACCGATCTGTTCCTCCAGATCCTGAAATCCATAGTAGTTCAGCGGATTGTCCGTTGCCACATAAAGGCTGTCTTCCTCGATATACAGAGGTACCAGACTAAGCTTTACCGCTGTCTCTCTTGGAATCAGCGCCACCACTTCCGCAGTAGGATTAATCTGACTCATATCCAACACCGGCACTCTCAACTGTCTGGACAATTCCTGTAATATTTCCTCCTCCTGAACATATCCCAGCTCAATCAGAAGTTCACCAAGCATTTGCTTCTTTTCACTGCTTCTCTGTATCGCCAACGCCTGCTCCAGTTGGGCATTGGTAAGGTAACCGGCATCTACCAGCAGTTCACCAAGTCTAATCTTTTTCAACTACGCATCCTCCTCTACCGTTTTATTTATTCCATAAATTAACAGTGTCATAGAGGCACTCACCGGTTCATAAGATGCAACATCTCTCTGTTCTCTGGTAATACTGATGGAAGTCACTTCAATACATGTACTTTCCTTTCTCAATTTGTCTGCCAGTTCAAGAACCTCTCCGTAAGAACCCTTTACCTCAAGATTGACCCTGCAGCCCAACAACAAATCTATCTCTTCAACTTCAAGATTTTCGTCGGCTGCGCCTTCCTCTTCTTCTCCGGCATTCTTTGTTCCTTCCTTCTCCTCCGCTTCAACGCCTCTCTTTAGCGTATCAACTTCAATAGGATTGTAAGAGCTGATAGTCATAGACTGAACCTCCAGCCCGCTCTCCGTAACCAGACCGTTTAGTATACCATCAACAGTATAACTATTTAGTTTGCTGTAAAAATACTCATAATTCTTGTCTGCCTGTTCTTTTTCTTTATCCAACGCCTCTTCCAAACCTGTCAGGTTTACGATGGAGCGAACCTGTGCTTCTTGCATCTGAAGCTCTTCCTGTGATATTTTCAGCTCTGTTCTCCTGCGAACAGAGGGCATAAACAGATAAAGAAAACTAAGTCCCACTATGGCAATAGCGGCTAACACCTGTAATAAAACCTTCTCTCGTCTCGTCATATTTTCGTCCTGTCTTTCCTACCACATAGCTATGTTAATACTAAAGGTATAATTTTCCTCTCCGAAAAGTCCTGAAGTTTTATTAAATCCGCTATAACTTACATCGGCATAATCCCCCGATTCCTTTAGTATTTTAGCAAAATTTGCAGGTGTATATTGGTCATCCGCGCTACAACCCAGAATCAAATTGCCGTTATTGAAATCATATCCGGTAATAATAACCCCTTCCGGTTTTCTATTGTCAATGGTTCTGAATATCTCACTTTCATACCTGGGCATGTTTTCCAACAAGTCTATCGCACTCTCAACCTGTCGATTATAATTAGAATATCTCCCAATTTCATCCAACATCTGATTATGCTTCGCATATGTATCCACCACTTCCTGATCGGAAAGATATGCCACTGTCTTCTCCGTGTCGCGCAGTATCTCATCCCCTTTTATACGCATCCATAAGGTAGCAGACAAGATAGCAATCGCCAATACACCCGCAACAATCAGGGGCGTGAAAAAGCCTGCATTCATGTTTTCCGCTTTTTCTTCTTCTAATTTGCCGAAGAAATCATAAGTCTCCTCCGAATCGGAAGGTATGATGGTAGCGGCTGCCGCCACCGCATTGTAAGTATATTCCTGCTCCTGGCAATTATAACGAATCATCATGATCTCGTTCTGCATGTTAAAGGGCTCCGCATGAACATTCAGGAAATCCGAAATCTCATCCGCCAACCAAGCATGCTTATTGTAGCTGCCGTAAAAATAAATTCCGCCCAGTTCCTCATCGGGATGGCGCTGCACATGAAAACGTTCCAGTCTCGCCAAATCGCCCTGCAGTTTTCTCAAAATCACTTCATCTGAATCCGATTCATCAACTATGTTCGTGATGTTAGATAAAACATAGAGATTTTCCTCCATCTTGTTTTCGGTCTTTAACCGACTGTAGCGGTAATAAGGGTCCTCTCTATGTCCTACATAGAGAAAATGCGCTTCATCTCCGTTGACGCAGGATAAAATAGCACTTCTTTTGGCATCAATAAAGCCTGCCATCTTCGCCAGCTTCTCCATGGCATGATTGGTAAATACCAGGCGGTAGGGGCTAAGCCCTGCTTTCTTTACCACATCATAGAGATTCTGTATCATAGCCTTTGCACATAAGGTAACTTGAACCTTCAAAAATCCGGGCTTCAATCCATCCTCGCCAAGAACAATATAATCATACAGGTAATCCGCATTCAAACGATGGCGCTTACGCAATTCCTGTTCCACCAGTCCGTCCATCTGTTTGCGTTTGCCTCCCAACACCGAAAACTCTTCCACCATACTGTCCGAGTTGGGGATTACCACAATCGCCTTTCTGCATTTGATTCCATGTTCCGATATACAATTCTTAATCGTATCCGAAACACTCCGGTCATTATTGATCAACATCCTATTGACATAGGCATTTGTAGGCATGGTCAGACGATACTTTGCCTCCACTGTCACACCCTTTTTTCCTGCATCCTGCTGATACATATAAATATAATCCGAAGTAAATTCTATGGATAATACTTTCATAGCCAACCCTTTCTGTCTCTTTTCACTATCCGTATATACTATAGATTGGAACCAGTACCGAGAATAAAACGGAACCAATGATCAAACCGATTACAACCATCATCAACGGCTCCATCAATGCCATCAGCTTCTGTGTCGCAATATCCGACTCCTGTGTATAGTAAGCATACAGCTTTTGATACATTTCCGCTGACTGTCCGGTCTCCTCGCCTGTAGCCATCATGGACCAGACCATATCCTCAAAGAGCCCTTCCTTTTCCATGGCATCCGAGAAAGGAATACCCTTCTCCACTTCCTCGCGTATACGGTTCATACGCTCCAGGGTGTATACATTTCCAAAGGTTCCGGCACAAATCTCAATGGCCTCCAACACCGGAATACCATTTCCCAACAAAATGCCCATTGTATTGGCAAATCTTGAAATAGTGGTTTTCTCCAAAAGCTTACTGACTACCGGGATATTGCATTTGAATTTGTCAATGTAATATCTTCCTGCCTCTGTTTTACTAAATCCTGCAAAAGCAATAATCACCAGAAGCACACCCAACAGTAAATAAGGCCAATCATTCACCAGAAAATTGCTGATAGCAATAAACACCTTTGTAATCAAAGGCAAATCTTCTCCAACAAACAAACTGAAAAACTTAGGTAACACAAAAGTGAATACAACGATTACAACAGCTATGGTAATCACAAGCAACATCACCGGATAGATCATCATGGTCTGCACCTTACTCTTTGTCGCATGTTCTTTGCCATAAAATTCAGCCATCTGACTTACCACCGTATCCAGCGAGCCACTCTGTTCTCCCACATCTACCATGGCAATTAAAATATCAGGAAACACATTTCCCATGCTGCGCATCGCCTCTGCCAAGGAGCTTCCCGTCTCAATCTGCTCAATCAGTGCAAGATAGCAGGCATTAAGCTTTTTATTCTTGGATCTGCGGTGCATGGTATTTAACACGTTTACCATCGGGACACCTGCCCCGATCATAACACCGATCTCCCTGCAGAATACATTCAACTCCTTCAGCGTCAGCTTACTGTTGATCTCGTTGGAGCTGACCGCTCCGAGCTCTTTATAAGAAATACAATAGAGCTTTCTATTTTCTAATTCCCGATAGAAAATCTGCTCATTTGCTGCCTCTATTTTACCGGTAACAATTTTACCGTCCTCCGCTTTCGCTTTATATCGATATGTAGCCATCTAAAAACCCTCGTTTTGTTATTGGTTATATAAATTCACCGCAATTTTCTCACTGGACATTAGTTGCCCCTCTGCGTTGCGGATTTCAATATCCACAGCCAAGAAATTCTTATTATCCCGCGTTCTCGTCTCATTCTCCACCACAACCGTCGCTGTCATTTCTCCGTAAAAATCGGCATCAAACACTGTTCCAAATATCTCCGGTCTGCCAACCACTGTAAGTGTATTGGCAGCTTCATCATAATTGATGGTACATTCATCCTCATTCAGCGGGAAATCTCCCATACGAATATCTCTCACATAATGAAGCCCCTCTTCATCCCAGGTACGGTTCTTGGAAAACTGAAGCTCCTCCTTGATACCCGATGCCATAACATCCACCATGTTCGTCGCCTCCGCGATCTGCCTAAGCGACACATACTGTCTTAGCCACTGGGGGAACACAACTGCTATGCTTCCGGTCAACACTGCGATAATCCCAACAGTGATTATCATCTCTATCATGGTAAATCCCTTGTTGTCCTGCCTGAGCCTGCGTCTTGCTATATTCGTGCTTCCATGCGATGTTCTATGCAATGTACTATTCAATGTCTTTACACATCCTCTCAATCCTTTTACAGACTAATCCGTCTTGGGACGAAACTTGTATAGAGAACCATTTACCGGCCGCAATCGCTGCACCGGCACTTCTCCCGCTACATGTGCATCCGCTCCAATGCGAATCGTGGACTGTATAGAAAGCTCCTCCACAATCACATCGTCTTCCCTCGCCAACGTCACCTCCTGCTGGTTCAGCATCCGTTTCGTCTCCACATTGGTCGCCAACGAATTGGCAGACGCATTAAAGACTGTTACCAGCATCGTTATAACTAAGGCAAACAGTGCAAGACTTACCACTAATTCAATTAAAGTCTCTCCCCGTTTATCTCCCATTTTCCATATCCTCTCTGCTGCCTATATGTTTCAGCTTCCGCCTTTAAGGATTCTGGTTCGTACATTCCTTTAGCGTGGCTTTTAATTCATCTCCGGTGCCGTAACAGTTATATTTTGTATAAATTCGATAGGTTTCACCATCAGGAGTCCCTATCTCATATTGCACCTCCGCCTGATTGCGTTTGAGTGTCACTTCCATGCTGACAGTAATCGCCTCCCTTTCGGGAGATTCAAACCCGGTCACGTCGATATAGGTAGTTGTATCCTGCACAAAAGCATCCTTCCAGGGATTGCTGTCGCTTTCCATCTGCGCATTCAACGTCTCATATATAGATGACACAATCAGATTCGTCTGCTCTGTTTCGTATTCCTCAGCAGTCTCGGTATTCCCTGCATTTACCAACATCAACATATTAGCGGCAACCACTGTCAAAAGCACAAAAAGCCCCAACACGATTAACAGAGACGCTCCTCTATTGTCATATTTAATTGAACGAAAACTATACGGGGCTTGTTTCTCTCTCATCCCATTCATCCAATCACTTCACTTTTAATAAAAATTCATAAAATTACACAACTACTTTTGCTATTTATTAAATATTATCGTATATTTTGTATATTTCGTCAAGTTTTTTAAAACGTTTTTTATTATTTTTTGTTACAAAAGTACCATTTTTTTGAATTTTATATTAAAATATATGCTCCAAACATACAGAATAGCTGGAAAATATAAAATTTCCCAGCTATTGCACCTGCTTTATTTTGTCAATTTCTAGATACCATATTATGTACCACTCTCGAAATCTCTGCAACCGTCGTTTCGATAGAACTATTCAGCTCCTTACTGGTCTTTGCCAGATTACCAACCTCGCCTGCCACAACAGCAAAGCCTCTTCCCGCCTCTCCTGCTCTGGCTGCCTCAATGCTGGCATTCAGTGCCAGAATATTCTGACGCTGCTGTACAGAATCTAATTTGGAAGCATTCTGCTGAATCTCCTTTACCAGCTTTTCACACTCGGCAGCACCCTTCTGCATATTCTCTACCATCTTGTTGCTGCCGTATTTGATTCTATATTCTGCGCTGACATAATACTCAACCGCACTCTTTAACAGACTCCATTCCGCCTCATTCAGTTCCTTATCTCCCGGAACAACAATCACCTTTCCAATTCTCTCCTCCACTGCCAGCAAATCAAACTCAACATGCTTGCAATCATTCGGTAAATTGCGCAAATCCAACTCGTTTGTATCAAAATTGTAGCAGCCGGATATATATTCTCCTTCTTCGTCCACTGCAGCAATAGGCATTCCAAACACCTTCGCCCAGTCAGAAATAATCCGCTCCAATCTCTCCATATCTGCAAAATCTTGAATTATCATACCCCAATCCTATCCTTTCTCGTATTTTGTTGTAAAATTCTGTTTCCTGCCAAGTACGCCCTCCTATCAATATAAAAATAATACCACATTTAGACAACAAACTCAACAATTATTGTTCATACAATTTCATTTTTTTTAAATTAATTTTTCACATCAGCCTCTTACAAGAGGTATTTTGTAGGAAACTTATTCAAAGCAAAACAGCCGGACAACTCCGACTGTTTACACATTCACGAGGCACTCGCCGCTTGATTTTCAATATACTGCTGTAATACTTCCGCCACTTCTTCCACATCCAGACCGGATTCTTCAATCAAGTCATTCACTATTTCCAGCTCTCGCCTGCGTTTCTCTGCAAACAACTCTTCCAGTTCTCTCTGTTCCGATTCCACACGCGTCTGCAAGGCTGCAATCAATTCCTGCTTCGCCTGAATTTTTTCTTCCAAAGTTTTTCTCTGACCTCTCGCCATATTTGCCTCCTAAATCTTTGTTTATTACAGTATATGGACGAGCTGGGAAAAATATGCAGAACATTCATAAGCCGGCTTAACCGGCTTATTTCATGTCGGGCTTCGCTCCTCTCAATATTTTCGCCATGCCATTCATAAGCCGGCTTAACCGGCTTATTTCATGTCGGGCTTCGCTCCTCTCAATATTTTCG
>JAFVDW010000082.1 GCA_017478245.1 Lachnospiraceae bacterium | reverse complement strand
ATGTATATTACCGAATTTGAGACTGCCTTAAAAAAGGGGGATCATGAAGAAATCCGCAGGACAAGAGAGGCGCTTACGGAATACCTGGAAGAGGAAGAGTAGGGCGTCAGTTGAATGAAAAACAGGAAAAGGGTAGAAACAGTCTATTGCAGCAAGTGTGTCTGCATGGTCTGCTTCTGCTTTTTTGGTTTTACGGTAAGCTCTGCCAAGGCTCTGAAAGGAAGGAAAACAGGATGTATCAAATAGACGAAAATCATATGAAGGAATTTGAAAACTACTTATTCTGTCAGGAGAAACAAAGTAAAACCATTCGCAAATATCTGTCGGATTTGGATAAGTGTAAGAAGATTTAGTGCAGGAAGGGCTATTACCAAAGAATTAATGATTGTCTACAAAGAATATTTGCGTGAGCAAGGTTATCAGATGACCAGTATCAATTCGGTTCTGGTAGCTGCTAACCGTTTTTTGGCGATGCTACATCAGACCATTTGTGCTATGGGAATCCGTGTCAGTGAGATACAGTGTTTGACAGTAAAAGCGTTGCAAGGTGGGGAAATTGATATTTATAACAAGGGTAAGGAGCGCATTGTTTTGATTCCCCCAAAGCTTCGTATGAAGCTACTGGCTTATATGAAACGGCTGGTATCATGTCGGGCTGTATCTTTGTGTTCAGGGACGGCAAATCTCTGGAGCACACCTATATCTTTTGCACTATAGCAGGTGTGCCGGAGGAAAAGGATGAGTAAGAAATAGGGATGCTTGTTTTTTTCTGGAAAAATGTTGACAAAGATGAGGTGATTTGATATTTTAAAAGACAGAGAATACATCATATTTAATCAGGTTTATCTTTTATGTAGGGAGGTCGCCCTTTTCAACGACCGTACACCATGATCAGGAAGAGAATATATTAGACAGGAATGTTGTAATTGGTTTTTGACGAAATCTGTGAATGTTCTGAATGGCTACATCGTTTGTTAAATTGCTGTATTCTTGAAATTTTAGATACAGAAAGGGATGTTGGGATGGTGCAAGAGGCAGCATACACAAGAGAAGCAGAGAATACAAATGAGGCATTGAGGGATCTTCCATCCGGTAAATTGGCTTATACACTCCGGAATGATTACTTGTTCAAGGCAGTGTTACAGAAAAATCGAAAAGCGCTAAAAGGGTTGCTCTGCGCATTGCTAGGGTATGAAGATACCCAGATCAAAGACATTGAGTTACTGAATCCTATTGAATTGGGGAAGAGTATTGAAGATAAGACATGTATACTGGATATCAAACTTGTGTTGAACAATGAACTTGTGCTCAACATTGAGCTACAGGTGAATAAACTGGATGGTTGGTCGGAGCGCTCCTTAGTGTACCTGTGCCGTGCTTTTGATCACCTGAAAAAGGGAGAAGCTTATATGGAGTTTCGGGATGTCATGCACATTGGGATTCTGGACTTTCATCTGCCGGGACATACGCCCTTATTTTACAGTGAGTATAAAATGCAAAATACGATAAACCATGAAGTTTATAGTGACAAATTCGTATTGCGTGTGTTAGACTTAAAAGTATTAGAGGAACTGGAAAAGACCGGAGGAGAGGTGAGTGTGAGGGCACTTTTTCCGAATCTACCGGAGAAGACCATTGTTCCTGCCAACTATCAGGAATTATTCGAGTGGGCACGAGTGTTTAAAGCTACCACATGGGAGGAGTTGAAAGCGTTGGCTACAGAGAATCAGAGTATAGCGGAGACAGTGGTAACAATCCGGGAGCTTACGGAGGATGATAAGATTCGTATGCAGTGTGAAGCAAGGGAAAAGTATGAACATGACATTGCTTCGTATATTGGCATGGGGCGCAGAGAAGGACTTGAAGAGGGCGAACGTATAGGTAGAGAAGAGGGTGAACGTATTGGACAAGAGCAAGGGATTGCCCGCCTATCGGGATTGATTTCCAGGCTGCAACAGGAAGGACGGTCAGAATTGATTGTGCAGGTTGCAGAGGATAGAGAACTGAGACAACGGCTTTTAGGGGAGTATGGGTTGTAGATAAGGGGTGCGTGATGATATGGGAAGGCAGGTCGCAATCGGCGTTCAGGAGTTTGCGACGCTTAGGGAGAATGATTATTTTTATATAGATAAACTTCAGGTGGCTTGCAGAGCAGGATTTCATGACACCTAATGACCGGCGTTATTTTGAATCCGTGCAGGATGTTATGAGCGAATCAGTCGCAACCATTTCCTTGCAGAGATTGTGTGGATGGCTGGAACGATATTATCACAGGAAATGTATCGTGTTACTGGATGAATATGATACACCCATGCAGGAAGTGTTTGTGCATGGATATTGGAAGGAACTTACAGCCTTTATCAGAAAATTTCTTAACAATACTTTTAAGTCAAATCAGGCTTTAGGACGAGGCATTATGACTGGTATTACCCGCGTCAGTAAGGAATCTGTCTTTTCCGACTTGAATAACTTGAATGTGATTACCACAACTACAGATGAATATGCCGCCAGCTTTGGTTTTACGGAGGAAGAGGTGTTTGCGGCGATGGACGAGGTAGAACTGCCCGGGGCGGAAAAGGCGGAGGTCAATCAATGGTATGATGACTTTCGTTTCGGAAAAGTGAAGGATATTTATAATCCGTGGTCCATCATCAATTATTTGGACAAAAGAAAAAGTGCTTCGATGGAGGGCGGAGATGGGCTTCTGGGACAGTTGACAATTTGCAGGATTCCTCCTATAATACAATGAGGAATTTGTAAGGATATTCGTTGCTGTATGGCAATATAACATGATTTTGGAGGATAGGAACATATGAAACCCGTAGGTGTAAATGAATTACGAAGAATGTACCTTGATTTTTTTGAGTCTAAGGATCATTTGAAGATGAAGAGCTTTTCTTTGGTGCCTCACAATGATAACAGTCTGCTTATCATCAATTCCGGTATGGCACCCTTAAAGCCTTATTTTACAGGACAGGAGATTCCCCCCAGACGTCGCGTGACCACTTGTCAGAAGTGTGTGCGTACCGGCGATATTGAGAATGTGGGTAAGACGGCAAGGCATCTGACCTTCTTTGAGATGCTGGGCAATTTCTCCTTCGGGGATTATTTTAAACATGAGGCCATTGCCTGGAGCTGGGAGTTTTTGACTAAGGTGGTGGGGATGGATCCGGAGAGACTGTATCCATCTATCTACAGCGAGGACGATGAGGCGTATGATATCTGGACGCAGGAAATCGGTGTGCCCGGAGAGAAGATTACTCGTTTCTATCGCGATGAAAATGGCAACTGTGATAACTTCTGGGAGCATGGTGCAGGTCCCTGCGGTCCATGCTCTGAGATTTACTATGACCGTGGAATCAAGTATGGCTGTGGTAAGCCGGATTGTAAAGTGGGCTGTGACTGTGACCGTTTTATGGAAGTGTGGAACAATGTGTTTACCCAGTTTGACAATGATGGTCATGGCAACTATACGGAGCTGGCGCAGAAGAATATCGATACAGGTATGGGTCTGGAGCGTCTGGCTGTGGTAGTGCAGGATGTGGATTCTGTGTTTGATATTGATACCATGAAAGCTATTCGCGACCGCATTTGTGAGATTGCAGGCGTGAAGTATCAGGAGGATGATACAACAGATGTATCTATCCGTCTGATTACCGACCATATCCGCTCTTCGACTTTTATGATTAGTGACGGTATCATGCCCTCCAACGAGGGAAGAGGTTATGTGCTTCGTCGTTTGATTCGTCGTGCAGCAAGACATGGCAGATTGCTTGGCATTCAGGGTAAGTTCCTGGCAGAACTGTCCAAGACTGTCATAGGTGAATGTAAGGATGGTTATCCGGAGTTGGATGAAAAGCAGGCATTTATCTTAAATGTACTGACACAGGAAGAAGATAAATTTGACAAGACCATCGATCAGGGATTGAATATTCTGGCTGAGATGGAAGAGGAAATGAAGCAGACAGGTGCAAAGGAGCTTGCGGGAGAGAATGTTTTCAAGCTCTATGACACCTAT
>JAFVDW010000081.1 GCA_017478245.1 Lachnospiraceae bacterium | reverse complement strand
GTAACTGACTGGTATACCTGGTTTTCTACCGTTTGGCGTACTGCTGCCTCAACCTGTGCGGTAACTGCTTCTTTCACCGCCCCGGTCACTTGGCTTGTCACTGCCTGTCGCACTGCCTCGGTCACCTGAGACGCTACGACTGCTCTCACCTTCTCGGTCACTGCTTCTCTCACCTGCTGTTTCACAGCTTCCTTCACCTGGGATGTGATATACTCTCTCTGTGCTTCTACCGCTTCCGTCACCTGCTGCAATGCCTGACTATAGACATTGGACTCATCCAGAAAAAGGATGATTCCATTCAGAACATCGGCATAGTTGGAGATCGTCATCTCCGGCACGGTAAGCCCTGCCGCCTCAAGCTGGGTCTTTGCCGTTGCAAGAAGTGTATTGAACACCTGCGCGGCACCACCGTTCAATTCATTGTTTTTAGAGGCAAGGGTCGCCAATCCGTTGGAGAGCTGTCCCGCACCATTCTGCAGTTTGCCGACACCGGTATCCAACTCACCGCATCCTTTTTTCAGTTCCCCTGCACCGGCTGCCAGCTTATCGATTCCTTCCACCAGTTCTCCCGACTTATCCAACAAAGTACAAAGTCCATCATAGAGCTTGGAGGAACCATCCAATAGCTGATCCATACCATCTGTCAGTTCATCCAAAGAAGCACTGAGTTCATCCATGGAATCCAGATTTTCCGTATCCAATTTATTGAAAAGCTCATTAGTAGTCATGGTGACAGTCACACCAAGTGTAAAGTCTTTTACATCTGCAGTAATCTCCACATAATCCGGAAGCTGTAGCTTATCCGTATCTATCCCCAGATTCTCCTGCAGTCCGGGGAATGCAATTCCTACGATGGCTGTACGACTGCCATCGTTAATCAATTTACCATTGGACACTTCCACATTGGTAAAGGTATCATTATCCAAAAGGATACCTGTCAACATGGCAAAGGGCACATAGATTTTTTCCTGTTTTCCTGCAATGTCCACATATTCATACTGATTGTTGGTATAGTCGAACCGAATGGTCACTTTTCCGCTCTTTCCCGCAAGCTCCCCCGGTGACACGCTCCTGCCGTCCAGCTTGTAGCTGACAGTCATACCGACAGGCAGTTCCTTTTCAATATTGCCCTGATAATAGATATCATTGCCCTGTGCATCCCACACACGCATGTTATCACCGCTTAAGGTGTAGCTCTCATCTCCTTTGACAAGCTCTATATCCGTCAATTCCGAAGCATCCGTAAGGGTAGCTCCTCCAAGGGAATTTTTGATCCAGTCACTGACAATAATCTTTTCTACCGTCCCATCGGCTCCGGCAAGCACATAGACGGTTTCGTCCTTGGTTGCTGCCCCATCCTCTCCGGCTGTCTCTTGCTCTTTGGAAAGCACCTGGGTGAGCACTTGCTCCTCTCTCGTCTGTGTGGCATTGTCGCCCTCTACACTTGCCGCCAGCGCAAGCCCTGCTCCCCCCACAACGCCCAGCATAAGTGCTGCGCTTAAAGTGATTGCTATATGTTTCTTCCAATTTGCTCTGCTCATTGATTTCATACTGTAAGCACCTCCATATCAGATTTTTTTGCTCTTGGCATATCCAGCGTTGTCGCGCAAATCACACGGTCAAACAAATATAATAATGCCGGCAGGATAAAAATGACAGACACCATACTAATCACAGCACCTCTCGCCATCAGCATACACATGGAACTAATCATGTCGATATCGGAATAAAGTGCCACGCCAAAGGTTGCGGCAAACAATCCCGTACCGGAGACCAAAATGGACGGAATGGATGTGGCAAGCGCCACCCGTACCGCATCCTTTTTGTCCGCACCTGCGATACGTTCCGTCTTGTATCTGGTGGTCATCAGAATCGCATAATCCACTGTAGCCCCCAACTGAATGGTACTGATACAAATAGGTGCGATAAAGGGCAGGCTGTGTCCAAAGTAGTGAGGCAAACCCAAGTTGATGAACGTAGCCACCTCAATCACGGCAATCAAAATCACCGGGAGGGAAAGACTTTTCTCCACCAACAGAATAATCACAAAAATAGCGAAAATGGATACCGCATTCACCACTTTGAAATCGTGATCCGTGGTCTCAATCATATCCTTCATACAAGGTGCTTCACCAATCAGCATGCCACCCTTATCATATTTCTTCAATATTGTATTCAATACATCAACCTGTTCGTTCACCGCATCGCTGGCAACCTTGTATTCGGAGTTGAGCAGCAGAAGCTCCCATTTATCACTCTTCAGGATGGAAGTAACACTGTCCGGCAAAAATTCCTCCGGTACTCTGGAGCCAATGACGGATTCCAGACCCAACACATACTTTACGCCATCCACCTGCTCCATCTCTTCTATCATAGCGCTCACCTTTTTTGCGGGAAGGTTTGCATCAACCAACAGCATGTGAGTAGACGCAATATCAAATTCTTCGGACAGCTTCGTATTGGCAATGACGTATTCCATATCCTCAGGCAGACACTCTCCCAAATCGTAGTAGACCTCCTTGTTGGTCATACGATAGCCATAGTATGCCGGGGGTATCACCACTGCAAACAGGATGAGAAATACAGGGAACACCTTCAAAATCCCTCCAGCCACTCCTTGCATATCCGGTATCAGAGACCTGTGTCTCGTCTTCTGCAAGGGTTTATCAAACACCAGAATCAATGCAGGCAAAACCGTCACACTGCCAATCACACCGAAGATGACACCCTTTGCCATCACCAGTCCAAGGTCACGCCCCATGGTAAAGGTCATAAAGCAAAGTGCCGCAAAGCCTGCCACTGTGGTGATGGAGCTTCCCACCACGGAGACCAGGGTGTCTCTCACGGCAATAGCCATTGCCTCTTTTTTATCCCCCATCTTTTCACACTGCTCATTGTAGCTGTGCCACAGGAAAATGGAATAGTCCATTGTCACAGCCAACTGCAACACTGCGGACAGTGCTTTTGTGATGTAAGAGGTCTCTCCGAAAAAGTAATTGGTTCCCAGATTCAACAGAATCATCATACCGATAGAGGCAAGAAACACAAAGGGAACCAGCCAACTGTCCAACAAAAGCAACATTGCTACACAGGCAAGCGCCACAGCAATCCCTACATAAATCGGCTCCTGCTCCTCACAGAGATCCTTCAGGTCGGTAACCAGTGCCGACATACCCGATACATACACCTGTCTGCCTGCGATGGAACGTATCTCACGGATGGCATCCATTGTCACATCAGAAGAGGTCGAGGTATCAAAAAAAACTGCCATCATGGTAGCATCCTCTGTGTTAAATTCTTTGTATATCTTATCCGGCAGCAACTCCATGGGCATAGACAAATCGGCCAGCGAATCATACCAAATCACGGTATCCACATGCTCCACCTGTTCTATACTGCTCTTCAGTGCCGCCACATCTTTACTTTGCATATTCTCTGCGATAATCAGAGAAAATGCTCCTTTTCCGAAATCCTCCATCAGCTCTTCCTGCCCCTTGACTGTCTCCATGTCATCCGGCAGGTAAGTGAGCATATCATAATTGATTCTGGTATTCAGCATGCCCATCAAAGACGGAATCATCAATACCAGAGTAATCACCAGGATTGGTATTCGAAATTTCACAACTGCTTTGGAAAAACGCATTATCCTACTCTTCCTTTCTCATATATTTCCATATCCGATATCTGATGCTTGATAATCTTGACAGTGCTGATGGCAACATCCAGATTCAGGCAGCCCTCGGATAAAAGCGAGACACCCAGCAGCCCCATCAAAAAGCTGCTTCCTTCGTGAGGTCTGAGCACCAGCAGCATTCCCACTAAGGCTGAGATTACAGCCAACACAAGAATCAACCACCAGGATCTGATACCAAAACGTCTGGCGTCCGACGCAATCCGTATTTTGAACAATCCATCTGCCAGGATTGCCAAACCAAATGCAATGCAGATGAAACTTATGGCATTATGCGGTTTCATCAGAACAATTCCACCGATTACCAACAACAGTATGCCGAATTCCAAATCGTATTGAAAAGCCAACCGGAACAAATCCTTTGAAAAGTATCCTATCAGCTTAATCACGCCAAAGATCAGCATCGCCACACCGCTGGTTCTCACAAGCAGCTCTGCAGACATCTCCGGCAATACGATAAACAAGACACCTATCATACAGAGAATGATAGATATCACAATGTAGCCTGTCTTAGCAATTTGCATTGGTGTCACAGAACGCACCTTCATTTTGTATACCTCCCTTCGCTTCTGTCACAGTATAGCAAGCCATCCCTTTTCCGAAAATGGGCAATGCCTTGTCCACTGTTCAAAATTTAGACAAATGGAAAAAATTGCACAAAAAATAGACACAAGTATCTCTCGTGTCTATTTGTAATCAGCCTTCTAAGCTTCTGCTCACCATCTCTGCCGTGATTCCCCTTCCCAACTCACTAAGCCGCAAAAAAGCTGCCTTAAGATCATCCTGCATTCCCTTATTAAGCCAGTCAATAATGGCTCCATAGCAGATAAATTTGTGATATGCGATAATAATCTCCTGATCCTCTTTTTTGATGTTGATATTCGGAAACACAGTCCTGAAATAGGTAGTTACCACATACTCGCATTCCTTCATGAGATAACGCTCAAAAATCTCCCGATTCAGAGAATTGTATATATGCAGACAGGCTCTTTTGTGCTGCAGGGCAAATGCCAGTGCTGCATCAATACACTGCTCCATGGAATCAATGGTTGGATATTCCTGTATCAGTGTATCAATCTGCTCCGTCACAATCTCCTCAATCAAGGTAGGCAGATCTGCAAAATGATAGTAGAAGGAATTGCGGTTAATTCCGCATTCCTCCACGATATCCTTGATAGTGATCTGCGAAAGCGGACGCTCCTCCAAAAGCTTTAAGAAAGTCTCCTTAATTGCTTTTTCCGTGAAATTAGGCATGTTGTGCACTCCTTTCTCAGTTGTCCGAGACGCTCTTTTTCGACCGTTCCAATGCCAATCTCTTAGAGTGCTCTCGCAAATTCTGCGCCAAACTCACGGCATTTTTCTATCTGTTCCTGATCCGGTACCCAAAGCGTGCGGTATCCGTCATTCACCGCCTCAAAACCTGCAGTTCCAAGCTTTTCCGTAATTTGCTTCACCGCTTCTCCACTCCAACCGTAGCTTCCGAATGCTGCTGCCTTTTTCTTCTTAAACTTGAGTCCCTTCATCAGCTCTAAGATACCCGCGATTGCAAAGGAATAACCATTGTTGATAGTAGGAGTACCTACCAGCACTGCCTTGGCACGGAATACCTCTGTCATAATATCACTCTTATCATCCTTCGCCGCATTCATGAGCTTCACACGCACCATGGGGTCCACACTCTGAATGCCTGCCGCTATCGCCTCTGCCATGGCACGAGTGGAATTCCACATGGTATCATAAATAATCGTCACCTGATTCTCCTGATAGGCATCTGCCCACTCCAGATATTTGGTGATAATCTGGGTGGGTTCATCCTTCCAGATGACGCCATGGCTGGGACAAATCAGAGTAATAGGCAGATTCATCGCCAGAATCTCATTAACCTTCTTTGTAGCCATCATGCTGAAGGGATTGAGAATATTGGCATAATATTTTTCCGCTTCATAGTACAATTCTGAAGCATCTACTGTATCATTGTATAAGGTCTCCGTAGCGAAATGCTGACCGAAACCATCGTTGGAAAACAGGATGTTCTCGCCCGACATATAAGTGAACATGGTATCCGGCCAGTGCAGCATAGTCGCCTCAATAAAAGTAAGAGTCGTCTCACCAAGCTCTAAGGTGTCTCCGGTCTTCACATTCACAAAATTCCAATCCTGATGATAATGCCCGCGAATAATCGCCTCTCCCTTTGCCGTGCAATAAATAGGCGTATCCGGAATCTCCCGCATCAGCTCCGGCAGGGCGCCGCTGTGATCAATCTCATTGTGGTTCATGATAATATAATCAATCCGGTCTAAGTCAATCTCCTCTTTTAGTCTGGCAACAAATTCTGTATCATAAGGCTGCCATACCGTATCAATCAGTGCTGTTTTTTGATCCCGAATCAAGTAGGAGTTATAGCTGCTGCCTCTGTTGGTGGAGAGCTCATCTCCATGGAAGTGCTTCAGCTCCCAGTCAATCTTTCCAACCCATGTCACTTTATCTGTAATCTTTTTTCCCATGTGTATCACCATGCCTTTCTTAATCTATCTAGCATCATAACATATTTTGCTTAATAATTCTATCATTATATCTATTCTCCCGATACAGTGATAATGCCCATACATCGTTCAAACGCCGGCGAAAACACATGCTCATGCACAGTTTGAGTCACCCATCCATCCCATGTAAAATGCAAATGCCCGCACAGTATCTCCACCACCGGAGAATCCTCCGCATAAATCATTTCCAGAAATTCCCATGTCACCGCGTCCGGGTAATGATAACATCCACTGCCCCACGTCAGTTCCCGCTCCTGCCAAGCTTCCTTCGACTGTGTGGCAAGACTGCCATCCACCAACGATTTGATAGGCACATGCGTCAACAGGATAATCGGCTTATCCATGGCAAAAATCTCTTTCATCCGTTCCAGTGCCGCAGGAGAAAGATTCTCCGTGGAATTATTCCACCCCACAATCAAGAACTCCTCATATTCCCACAGCATCACTTCATCATTGGGTGTGATGGTATCCTGATATCCCTTGCTATCCTCATTGGTGACCCCATCCAGATAAAAGGGGGCTGTATCATGATCTGCCCGCACATACATAAAAGGATGCTCCAACTCATCCAACCCTGCTTTCAGACAGGATACATTCGCCTCCGATGCGAAATCCACCATGTCTGCACCCAACAGGACGCCTTCGGTATCTTCTTTATTCAGATAATCTACCCATTGCTTCCAGGAATCTGCTGCGCTTATCCCATCATAGGAAGACCATCCCACACGCCCGTGTACTGTCTCCGCCTCACTCTCTGCCACCTGATCGCTTTCCACGATGAGATGCAGATCGGAGAGATAAAGAAATCTCTTCTCTCCTTCCATTCCCGGCACACGCACTGACACCTCTTCCACCGTCACCGGCTGCAGGCTTTGTGAATCTGTACGATTACCCCGTCCCACCGTTATGTCTGCGCACGCAGACAGACAGAGCATACCCAACAGCACAGAGACCATAAGCCAACATTTGTATGTATTATTATTTTGTATAGCTTGCTTTTTCATGTGTTCATTCTTTCCTCCTATTGATATTTCAACGTCCGTAAATATGCCTTTTGCTCCGGCGTTATTCGATAGCTCTCCACTGCCTTTTGAATGGTCTTATTGTGAACCCAGGTGTCCAGTCTGTGCCCGGTCAGATAGGGCAATATGCGGTCATACTGCTTCGCCAGCCCGGTGGCGAAATACCACGCACTCATCATATTAATGTAGTATTCCTCCGAGTGCACACCTGCCACCATCTCCGGGTACAAGTCTGTAAACTGCTCGTCCAGAAAATGCTGCATCAGCATACCGATGGCAAAACGCACCGTGTAGGTATGCTCTGATGCAATCCAGGTCTGTATCGCTCCCAACAGCTTGTCTGTATGCCTGGCAAATACCTTGGGCGACATCTGATCGCAGGTTGCCCAGTTATCCACATAGGGCAGGAACCTCTCTACCTTCTCCAGACATTTTTCATAGTCTTTTTCCAAAGATATGATAAACGCATGCAACTGATTCTCATCAAAGTACGGATGGGGAAGCTCCTCTAAAAACTCTGTGATATCCTCACGCCCTGCCAGCTCTTTTGCATATTTCCTAAGCTGTGGCGTTCTGACGCCGATCAGCCTCCCTGCTTCTACCGTAGGAATGAGCCTGCCTTGAAAATCTGCATATTTCTTGTCCTGCATCTCATACAATCTACCCTGTATCTCTCTTGTCAATTCCTTCATATTCTGTTTCCTCCGCCGACTGTAATCACATTGCTCATCTGCTACCCCATCGCTTTGGAGAACTGAGTCTCATACAACTCCTGATAGACGCCTCCTGCATGCACCAGATCACAGTGTTGCCCCCGCTCCACAATCACCCCATCCTTTACCACCAGAATCTCATCTGCCGCCAAAATGGTAGATAAGCGATGGGCAATCAGTATGCTGGTTCGCGACTGAATGATGGGATCTATCGCCTCCTGAATCTTACTCTCAGAAATAGAATCCAATGCAGAGGTAGCTTCGTCAAAAATAAACAGTGCAGGATCCTTTAACAAAATCCTGGCAATGGAAATCCGTTGTTTTTCTCCCCCTGACAGCTTTAATCCCCGGTTGCCTACCATGGTATCAAGCCCCATCTCCTGCTTCTCAATAAAATCATAGATGTTTGCCCATTTACATGCTTCTATCATTTCTTCCTCAGTGGCATCCGGCTTGGCGTAAAGCAGATTCTCTCTGATGCTTCCATTGAACAGATAAGTCTCCTGAGAAACCACCCCTATCTGCTTGCGCAGAAAATCCAAATCCAGTTCCCGCACATCCACACCATCAAAGGTCACACTGCCCTCTGACACGTCGTAAAGCCTTGGAATCAGATTGATGATGGTACTTTTTCCTGAACCGGAAGGTCCCACGATCGCAATACAATCTCCACTTTTCAGTGTAAAACTCACATCCCTTAAAATCTGCTTCGATTCTTCGTAGGAGAAGCTCACATGATCAAATACCAGATTGCCCTCCGCACTGTCAGGAACAATCGCATGCTCCCTATTCTGAATCTCCACCGGCATATCAAAATACTCAAAAATACGGGTAAAGAGTGCCATGGATCTGATCCAGTCCACCTGTATATTCAACAGACTGTTGACAGGAAGGTACATCGAGCCCAAAAGCGCCACCATCACCGTCACATCTCCTACGGTAAGCGCAGCATTGTAACGAATCATCAAAAGCCCGCCCACCAGATAAATCAACATAGGTCCCACACTGGTAATCGTAGTCAGCACCACCAAAAACCAACGTCCCGCCATATTTTCCTTAATATTCAGTGCCACCATCTTGCGATTGGCAGCCTCATACCGCTCATATTCGTAATGCTCCTTGCCAAAAAGCTTCACCAACAGTTGACCGCTGACAGACATGGTCTCATTCAATATACCATTGATCTCATCATTGCAGGTCTGGGATTCTCTGGTCAGCGACCACCTGGTCTTACCTGCTCTTCTGGTGGGAATTGTGAACAGCGGAACAATGACGATTCCTATCGTTGCCAGTATCCAATTTCGTTGATACATTGCCACCAACGCCACCACCAGAGTCATCACATTCGACAAAATACTGGTAAAGGTGTTGGTAATCACCCGCTCCACACCATCAATATCACTGGTCATACGGGTAATGATATCTCCCTGATTGTTGGTAGTGAAAAACCGTTGGCTCATCCGCTGTAGGTGCCGGAACATCTGATTGCGCATATCAAAGGTGATGTGCTGGGCAATCCATGTATTACAATAATGCTCCGCCACGCCGATGAGCTCTGCCCCCAGACGAACCACCAGACTCAAGACAATATAATACACCAACGCGTGCAAATCCTGTCCAATCAGACCATCATCCACGATTTTACCGGTCAAAATCTGTGGCAGCAGTCGCAGCACCGAAGACACCAATATGCAGATCAGCACCAAAATCAACTGCTTCCAGTACGGCAACAAATAAGAAAACACACGCTTTAACAAAGCAAGTGTCACCTTCGGTCGATTCGCCTTCTCCTCCTCTGTCATATATCCTCTTGCATAAGGACCTCCCGGTCCCATTCTTCCACCCGGCATGCTTTTGCTCCCTTACTATCAATCCCAAAGAGCGATGGTTCATTTTCCATCGCTATCCCGATGCTAATATCATACAACAATCGTCATCCGAACGCAATCTTCAAAGCGGAATGTTTGTGGTGACAACCTTCCCGCCTTGTGATAAAATTACCTAGATATTGAAACCTTTACGTTTTGCAATGACTTTATATTTTTATATTTGAGAGGACAAAATCATGGCTTTTGACGGCGTTACTATAGCAAATGTAGTATCTGAATTAAAAAAAGAATTGATTGGCGGCAAGCTTTACAAGATTGCCCAACCGGAGGCGGACGAATTATTGTTGACTGTTAAGACCGGGGACGGACAGCGGCGCTTATTCATCTCTGCCGGGGCTTCTCTGCCCTTGATTTATCTGACAGAGACCAACAAGCCCAGTCCCATAACCGCTCCGAATTTCTGCATGCTGCTTAGAAAGCACCTGCAGAACGGACGCATTACAGAAATCTCTCAACCGGGCTTGGAACGTATCATCCATATCGGCATCGAGCATCTGGACGAGATGGGGGATTTGTGCCACAAGACCCTGATTATTGAAATCATGGGAAAACACAGCAACATTATTTTTTGCAACGAGGAGCATATGATTATCGACAGTATCAAGCATGTGTCCGCTGCCGTCAGCAGCGTCCGTGAGGTGCTGCCCGGCAAGCCCTACTTTGTGGCACAGACGCAGGACAAGCTGGATGCCCTGCACACAGATGCAAGAAGCTTCCAACAGACTCTGGCATCCAAGCCCCAGCCACTGTTCAAGGCGCTATACGGCAGCTTTACCGGCATCTCTCCCATTCTGGCACAGGAGCTCTGCTACAGAGCCGGACTGGATGGAGAACTGCCCACCGCGGCATTGACTGACCCAGACTATGCTGCTCTCTATCGGGAATTTGATTGCATGATATCAGATATTCAGGCGGAAGCTTTTGCCCCCACAGTAGCCTACACCGGCAATCAGCCCGCGGAATTTGCAGCATTTCCACTGACTATATACGCCGGTTGGGATCACCTACGTCATTTTGCAACTATGTCTGCTCTGTTGGAGAGTTATTATGCAGAGAAAAATGCCCTGACCCGCATCCGGCAAAAATCCGCTGATTTGCGACGCATTGTACAGACTGCGCTGGAGCGCAATGTTAAGAAATATGATTTGCAGCTTAAGCAAATGCAGGATACCGAAAAACGTGAGACCTACCGTATCTACGGAGAACTTTTGAATACCTATGGCTATGATGCCCAGCCGGGAGATAAAGCTATCGAGGTAATCAATTATTATACCGGCGAACCGCTCACCATCCCCTTGGACCCTACGCTCTCCGCCACAGAAAACGCCAAGAAATATTTCGACAAATACGGCAAAATGAAGCGTACCTTTGAGGCTTTGGCTGATTTGACCAGACAAGTCAAAGATGAGATAGACCATCTGGAAAGCATCAGCACTGCACTGGACATTGCTTTGCAGGAGGAGGATCTAGTAGAAATCAAGGAAGAACTGACCGAGAGCGGTTACATCCGCAGAAAAGGCGGTACGAAAAAGGTAAAGGTCACCAGCAAACCCTTTCACTATATCAGCAGTGACGGTTTCCACATGTATGTGGGAAAGAATAATTTTCAGAACGATGAGTTGACCTTCAAATTTGCCACCGGGGGCGACTGGTGGTTTCATGCCAAGGGAATCCCCGGCTCTCATGTAGTGGTAAAGACAAATGGAGCCGAGGAACTCCCCGACCGCACCTTTGAGGAGGCGGGGCGCCTTGCAGCCTACTATTCCAAAGGGCGCGAGCAGGAGAAGGTGGAGATCGACTACATTCAGAAAAAACATGTGAAAAAGCCCAGCGGTGCAAAGCCGGGCTTTGTGGTATATTATACCAATTATTCGCTTATGATCGACAGCGATATCTCAGGAATAGAAAAGGTGGAGTGAACGCACTCCACCTTTTCTGTTGCTATCGCATACCTACATATATACTTTACATTAATCGACACTTTTTGGCTATCTTTACTAACAGATAACCCTTCGGGAAGCCGCGTAGTTCCTCCTCGGTAATCCCCCGCATCAATAATAACATGACAAAATATACCATCATCGCTATCAGTACAGCAGGTATGACCGAAATCCTCATAGAATCTGTCAACAGATAAATCCCCTCATATACCGCCCATGCTGCGGCACCCATGAACAAGGATGCCAGCGCAGGGATGAGAAAGGTCTGCTTCATTTCCTGTGCATACCCCAACGACTTGCGTACCGAGAATTGATTCAGTGTACTGACAATCATATAATACAAGGTGTTGGAAATTGCAATGCCATACACATCCAGCTTCGTGAAGAACACCAACACCACAGCTACAATGGTCTGTACTACCAGGGCGATACTGGAATTAATCATCGGTGTATTAACCTTGCCAATCCCTTGCAGCACATTACTATTCAGCGTAGACAGTTCACAGAACACGATGGAAAGCGCCAACGCCATCAACACCTTCCCTGCCATCTTAAGATCCTCCGGCAACGTGGACGGAAAGAGCAAGCCTGTCAACGGTTTTCCCAACACAAAAATTCCCACAGCACAAGGAATGGATAAAATCATCGTGCTCTTGATGACCGTTCCAATCTTTTCCTTCACGCCCTCATGATTTCCTGCCGCCACCATTTGTGCCATGGCAGGAATGATAGAAGTACCAATGGCAGTTGCCAGTGCAATCGGGATATCTGCTATGGTCTGTGCCGTAGAAAATACTCCCCAGTTGGAATGTACACTCACACTATCCGCTCCCATTAGGTCGGGCAGAAATTTGGTATAAATCTCATTATTGACCGTAAGTCTCAGATTAAAGACCGCTGTATTCAATATAAACGGTGTTACCACCATGGTAATCATTTTCAGAATCTCCGGATAAGAATCCACATGGGCATGTCTGTCCCGGCGAATTCGGTTGTGTATCAAACCCCGGTTCAAGCCGTACATCGCAGCCATAAACAACAGCGCAATCAGCACGCCTGCTCCGGTTCCCAGAGCACTTCCCACAGCTCCATAGGTGGCATGCTTTACTTGTCCGACCTCATCTGCCGGAATCTCCACCGTTCCCATAACATGCTTAACCAATAAATAAGCCGCTCCCACACTGACTACCGCATTGGCGATCTGCTCAAATATCTGGGATACGGAGGTCTGTACCATACTCTTATGTGCCTGAAAATATCCGCGCAGCACACCCAGTATTCCATAGATAAAAATAGTAGGTGCAAGGGTACGAAGCACCGGCACGGTATCATCTGCCACCAGTAAACCCGCTCCAAAAAACAAAAACAGACTCGCCACGCCTCCTACTACCAGTACATATCCCAAAGAGCATAAAAAAATCCGGTGCGCATTACGATACTCTTTCACTGCCAGTTTTTGAGCGATCACCTTGGAAATAGCACTGGGAATACTATAGGAAGAGATTAAAAGTACAATCGTATAGAAATTGTAAGCCGTGGAATAATATCCAAATCCCAGCTTACCGATGATACCATATAAAGGGCTCCTATAAAGGAGCCCTATAATCCTGCTGACAAATCCTGCTATTACCAGCACGCCTGCCTGCATCATAATACTGTCTTTTGTTTTGACTTGTTTTACCTTTGCATTATCTGACATCTTAATATCCAATCATCCAGTCATACATTTCCTGATATTTTCTTGCAGAAGCATTCCAGGAGAAATCTGCCGCCATACCGCGGTCTATAATCTTATTCCACTCACGCTTTCTATCATAGTAGATACGCTCTGCATAACGAATTGCTCCCAACATCTCATGGGCATTGTAGTTCACAAAGCTAAATCCAGTACCGGTACCCTCGTACTCATTGTAAGGCTGTACCGTATCCTTCAGACCACCTGTCTCGCGAACGATGGGTACTGTACCATAGCGCAGTGCCATCAACTGGCTTAAGCCGCAGGGCTCAAACAAGGACGGCATCAGGAAAGCATCACAGGAAGCATAAATCTTGTGTGACAGTGCGTCCGAATAATAAATATTGGCAGATACCTTGTTACTGTACTTCCAGTCAAAGTGTCGGAACATATTCTCATAACGCTCCTCGCCTGTACCAAGCACTACAAACTGGATTGCATCCTGACACAGTTCGTCCATAATATATGCGATGAGATCCAGACCCTTCTGATCCGTCAAACGGGAAATCAGACCAATCATCATACGCTTTTCATCCTGCTCCAGACCAAGCTCTTCCTGCAGCGCCCGCTTATTCTTTGCTTTTTCCTTGCGGAAGTTCACAGCGTTATACTGTTTCACGATATTCTTATCCGTCTCCGGATTGAACTCATCATAATCAATACCATTGACGATACCGCGCAGATCATTGCTGCGGGCACGCAACAGACCGTCCAGCCCCTCTCCATAGAAGGTAGTCTTAATCTCCTCAGCATAGGTCTCACTTACTGTGGTGACCACATCTGCGAACACAATGCCACCCTTCAACAAATTCGCATCCTTGTAGCTCTCCAGCTTGTCGGAAGTAAAATAATACTCCGGCAGACCCGTGATATTCTGCACCGTCTTGGGATCCCATTTCCCCTGAAACTTCAGGTTATGTATCGTCATGATAGACTTGATACCGCGATAAAAATCACCGCCCTGGAAACGCTCCTTCAGATACACCGGAATCAAACCGGTCTGCCAGTCATGACAATGAATAATGTCCGGTCTGAAATCAATAATGGGCAGAATGGAAAGTGCTGCCTTGGAAAAATATGCGTACTTCTCTACCTCAAACAACGCATCTCCACAGTAAGGACTGGGTCCACTGAAGAAATGCTCATTATCAATAAAATAATAATGAACGCCATCCACAAAAGCCTCCATTACACCCACATATTCATTTCTCCAATTAAAATCCATATAGAAGTGAGTGACATATTGCATCTTATCCTTCATCTCCTGCTTCATGCAGGCATACTTCGGGATAATGACCCTCACGTCAAAATATTCTTTATCAATGCACTTGGGCAATGTGCCTACTACGTCAGCCAATCCGCCCGTTTTAATAAATGGTACACCCTCTGATGCGACAAATAAAATTTTCTTCATCTGAAACCCTCCGAAACGAATATTTGCTTACTGGTACTATTATACTACAATATCCGAAAACAGGGAAGTAAATTATAAAAAAAGAATGGTCTATGCAATTTGTATTTTTCAAATTGCATAGACCGATACACACTCCTATTACAATTACTTTCGATAGGACAATCTGATCTTATCGGCAATCAGGGCAATGAATTCCGAATTAGTAGGCTTGCCCTTCCCCGTATCAATCGTATATCCAAACAATGAATCTAAGGTCTCCATCCGCCCACGACTCCATGCCACCTCAATCGCATGCCTGATTGCGCGCTCCACTCTGCTGGGTGTCGTCTGAAACCGCTTGGCAATGGTGGGATATAAAATTTTCGTGATGGAACTGATCATAATGGGATCCTCCACCGACATCATAATCGCCTCTCTGAGATATTGATATCCCTTGATATGTGCCGGGACACCAATCTCATGTATCATATTGGTGACATCCTGTTCCAGATCATGCGGAATTTCCTGTGCCTGTGTCTCTTTTGCTGCTTTTCCTCCATTGTCACTCTGTGCATTACTTTTTGTCGAATTGTTCTTTGTAGAGGGAACCGTAATCATTATCTGGAATTCTTTGTCAGCATTCATCAGATCCCCTAGAATTTTGTACACCTTTTCGTTATCCTTCGTAGTTGTAATGTTAAGCTGTTCCATCAAACTACCTCCAATGTGTAAAACAAATAAAATTCGTACCATATTATTATAAAATGATGTCGCCACCTACAGCAACTCCAATTCATCGCACTTTTTCCCCTACTTTCGACAACACTCCTTGTTTTTTTGGCAGAAATAGAATATAATGAAGCAAGTGTCATCCCCTAGATGAACACAGTTATGGAGGACTGGGCTATGACAAAACAGGAAATTGGCGAAATCAAAAAATTATTCACACAGAAAAACTGCTCCATCACACGCATCTGCGGCTGCTATGTAGATGGAGAAAAAAATAAAAAAACCGAATTGAAACAGGCTTTTCTCTCACTGCCCGAAGAGGAAATGTTCAAGTATTTTGAAATTCTACGCAAAAACCTGTCCGGAACACTGGGTAAGAATCTGCTGACACTGGAATTCCCTCTAGATACGGAAGGCGAAGGAACCAATCACGACTTTCTCCTGCGCCTGCGCGACAGCAAGCTCAAGGATGATTCCCTGCTGGAAGAATTCTATGACAGGATCATTGATACCTACGAATATGTGGGCAACTACCTGATTCTGTTGGTACATGATGTGTACGATGTGCCGGGACGAACCTTGGACGGACTTGAGATGGAGGATGCCTCTGATGAAGTATACGAATACATACTCGCCTGCATCTGCCCAGTAAATCTGTCCAAGCCCGGACTTAGCTATAATGCCGAGGAAAACACCTTCCAGAATCGTATCCGCGACTGGGTAGTAGGCCTGCCGGAGCAGGGCTTCCTGTTCCCCGCCTTTAACGACAGAAGCGCTGATATTCACAGCACCCTGTACTATTCCAAGGATGCTGAGGATCTAAAGGAGGATTTCGTAGCCAACCTGTTAGGCTGTCCGCTTCCACTCTCCGCCGGCACACAGAAGGAGACCTTCCACGCACTGGTGGAGGAAACCCTGGGGGAGACCTGCGACATTGAAATTGTAAAAAATATCCACGATAAACTGACCGAGATGGTGGAGGAGCACAAGGAAGAACCTGAACCTCTGGTGCTGAACAAAAATGAAGTCAAAACACTCCTTGCAGGCAGCGGTGTATCCAACGAAAAATTGGAGGAATTCGACCGTCACTATGAGGAGACAGCCGGAGAGGACACACCACTATTGGTCAGCAACGTAATGAACACGCGCACCTTCGAGGTAAAAACACCCGATGTAGTCATCAAAGTCAATCCCGATCGTACCGATTTGATTGAGACCAAAACCATTGATGACAGAAAATGTCTTGTTGTTGCACTGGACGGCAATGTGGAGGTGAATGGTATCACCGTCCGTTCCTCCTACGACACCCCCTATGACGACGAAGAGGAAGGCTGATGCCTTCCCCTTTTTATTCCTAATCTATTCTTTTTGCATGAACCACAAAACGATTCCCTTCCCTGCATCACAGGATAACTGATGTCTATACTGTCAAATACAATCCAACCGACTATGTCCTCATTCTGCTTCTTTAATTCTGTCAATACCTGTTGCCAGGCTGACAATATATCTCCTCATTCAAGCTCCCGGGGCACGACTACCCTGCCCGTTCCGCCACAATACTTAACAGTGGTATCAATGATTTCCTGCGCCACCCCTCTCACATATTCCTCTGTAGTAGCCTCATTGCCCTGCACAATATAAAATACATTCTTCGCACCTTCCGTCACTGCGGTCTTGTTCACCTGACGTATCTCCAGACGACACAATACCTCATTGGCATCATCACAATAAGAATACTCATGCTCTGCCACCGGAATCGGCTCACTCTGTCCTAGCGGAACGAACTTCTCTGTCCCATTCGTGAATCGCAGTGTTACATTACCCTCCACCTTGTCCATATCATGTGCGCCTAACGCCAGTTTGCTGTCTAGAGAGATTAGATTATAAATATCTACCGCTTTGTTTATGTAAAAGAGATCATGATTCTTTTTCAAAAGCTTGATTAGATTCTCACTGGCAGGAATATTTTTCCTGCGCTTTACACCCACATGATCATGCAGAATATTGAAGCCCTCCAACACCGCATCCTCATGTACTATAAGATTCTCATAACGCTGATACAGTTCTTCCAGTTTTGCACTCCGGTAGGCATCCCATTCTGCATCTCTTCCGGTATTATCCATCCCCTCAATCACTGCAAATACTATCTTTACACCGCTGTCCAGGACAGCTCTTTCCACAAAGAACTCCATTATTTCTCCTCCAATGTCGCATTCATGCTACCGGTTCGATATCCTTTTAAATCCATCGTCACATAGAGAAAACCATACCTGCGAAATGCTTCCGCAATCTGCTCTCTGTGCTGCATAATTTTATCAAACTCATCCTCCTGCACCTCAATGCGTGCCAGATTCTCACCATGGATACGCACACGCACCTGATGAAAGCCCAAATCCAACAAAAGCTGCTCTGCCTTGTCCACCATATCCAGCTTCTTCTCCGTGATATCCTCCCCATATACAAATCGGGATGCCAGACAAGCGAAGGACTGCTTATTCCATGTGGGAAGTCCCAACTCCTTAGACAGATCACGGATTTCCTGCTTGGAGAGCTGTGCCTTACGCAAAGGACTCTCCACCGCCAGCTCCGCCACAGCCATAAGCCCCGGACGATAATCTCCATTGTCATCCATATTAGAGCCTTCTGCAACCACGCGAATGCCTTTCTCCTGCGCCAACGCAATCAGTTTCGTAAACAACTCCTTCTTACAGAGATAGCATCGATTCGCAGGATTCTTGGCAAAGCCGTCAATGGAAAGCTCCTCCGAATCCACCTGATACCATACGATTCCTTCCTTGTCACAAAAGTCTTCCGCCTCCCTGCGCTCACGCTCCGGAAATGATTTGGAACGTGCGGTAATGGCAATCGCATTCGCTCCCAACACATCATGTGCCACCTTCAAAAGAAAGGTGGAATCTACTCCCCCGGAAAAAGCCACCGCAATGCTGCCGTAGCCTTTTATAATCTCTTTCAGATTATCATATTTTTTCTGTAATGCAATACTGATACCCATATATTTCTCCTCCGAAATGAATCTATTCATATTATAATTATGATGCACTGATGGATAGCACCTTGTAATCCTGCTCCTCCACCGCCTGCGCAAGTGCCTCATTTGCCACTTGACTCTCCACTGTGATGACCGCTGTTCCCTTTTTGTGGCTGGCCTGCGCAGATGTTACACCCGGCACAGACAATAATGCCTTCTGCACACGCATCTCACAATGCTCACACATCATCCCTTCAATTTGAAGCGTCATGCTGTTGCCTGTAGTCGGAACATCCTCACCCTGCGTCTCCTTTGACGCAGCCGCAGCAAGCCGGGCTTTTTTTCCTGACTTATCCCGGGAAGCATCATACAGCTTAAAGAGATTCAGACGCAACGCATTGGAAACCACGCAAAAGCTTGATAAACTCATTGCCGCAGCTCCAAACATCGGATTTAAAGTCCAACCAAAAATAGGAATAAATAATCCCGCTGCCAAAGGAATTCCAATAATATTATAAATAAATGCCCAGAACAGATTCTCATGAATATTCTTAAGCGCAGCCCTGCTCAGTCGCACAGCCGCAGGCACATCAATCAACTGACTCTTCATCAGCACAATATCTGCTGCATCGATTGCCACATCTGTACCTGCCCCGATTGCAATGCCGATATCCGCTCTGGTAAGCGCCGGTGCATCATTAATACCATCTCCCACCATGGCTACCTTGCCTTGCTCCTTCAGCTTACGAATCACTTCCTCCTTGCCATCCGGCAGTACTCCGGCAATCACCTCATCTACTCCTGCCTGCGCACCGATTGCCTTCGCCGTACGCTCATTATCGCCCGTCAACATGACTACGCGGATTCCCATATTCTGTAATTCTTTAATCGCCTGTGCACTATCCTCTTTTATCACATCCGCCACGGCTATAATACCCGCCAACACATGATTCCTTGCAAACAGCAGTGGCGTCTTGCCTTCCTCTGCCAGTTCCCCGGCTCGCTCCTCCATGTCTTTCGGTATTCCCACCTGCGCTTTGATATAACTCACACTGCCGCCCATGAGCTTTGCCCCATCCAACACAGCCTCCAGACCGTTTCCGGGCAATGCCTGAAAATCTTGTACCTCTGCAGCCTTCTTCCCTCTCTGCTGCGCCTCTTTCATAATCGCCTTCGCCAGAGGATGCTCACTGCGCGCCTCCAAAGCCGTTGCCAGTGCAAACAACTCGCTCTCCGTGAATCCCTCCGCAGGTATCACATCCGTCACCAACGGTTCTCCCCGGGTAATTGTTCCGGTCTTGTCCAACGCAACCATTTGTACCTTACCTGTCTCTTCCAAAGATACCGCCGTTTTAAATAAAATACCATTTCTGGCACCCAGACCATTTCCCACCATAATCGCAACCGGTGTGGCGAGTCCCAGCGCACAGGGACAACTAATCACCAGCACTGAAATTCCCCTTGCCAACGCATAGCCCCAACCCTGTCCTGCAATCAACCAGATTAGCGTTGTGAGCACCGCAATCGTTATCACAATCGGCACAAATACACCCGAAACCCTATCCGCAATTTTTGCGATGGGTGCCTTGGTCGCCGCCGCATCACTGACCATCCTGATAATCTGCGAAAGAGTGGTATCCTCTCCCACACGGGAGGCTTCACAACGGATAAAGCCGGACTGATTCAACGTCGCCGCCGACACCAAATCTCCAACCGTCTTATCCACGGGAATACTCTCCCCTGTCAATGCCGCCTCATCCACCGCACTGACACCTTCTACAACGACACCATCCACAGGAATATTTTCACCCGGTCTCACCACAAAAATATCACCCTTGTGTACCTGCTCAATCGGAACCTCTACTTCCTGTCCATCCCTGAGCAGAACAGCCGTCTTGGGTGCCAGACGCATCAGTCCCTTCAGCGCATCTGTCGTTTTCCCTTTGGAGCGAGCCTCCAACATTTTCCCCACAGTGATCAACGTCAAAATCATCGCAGCAGACTCAAAATAAAACTCCATCATATAATTCATGACCGCTTCCGCATCGCCATCCACGACACCTCTGGTCATGGCAAACAACACATAGACACTCCAAAGAAAAGATACCGATGAGCCCAACGCCACCAGTGTATCCATATTAGGAGCTCGATGCCACAGACTCTTAAACCCACTGATAAAAAATTTCTGGTTAATGACCATGATGAGCGCCGCCAACAATAACTGCACAAGCCCCATTGCAACATGATTGCCATCAAACCATGCCGGCAGAGGCCATCCCCACATCATATGTCCCATTGAAAAATACATCAACGGTATTAACAGACACACAGATGCAATCAAACGTCGCTTCAAGATCGGCGTCTCCTTATCTGTCAGGGCATCCTCTCCTGCAGACGCAGACTGTGTCCCAACTTGACTTCCGCT
>JAFVDW010000080.1 GCA_017478245.1 Lachnospiraceae bacterium | reverse complement strand
GGGCTTACGACCTAAATCCTAAATATGTACCACCTGCACACATTACTGTGTGTCACAACAATGGATATTTTACACATTATTATTTGAATTGTCAAGTGTTTTTACAAATTTTTTTGGGAATGTTTTTAGTAAAAGTGGCATCGCCCAGATTTAATCATCTAAAGCGACAGCCCCTTTTCTTTTTAATCTTCTTTTCTTGCCATCGCCAGTTCAAAATCTCTGGTTCCTGCAAAAATCTCATTTCTGTAGGGATTCTTCTTTTGTTCTACGGAACGCTTGATAATCACTGCGATACAAATTACATTGGCTGCCAGTGCTATAATCGCAATCACACCCTGTGCGGTGGGATTTGCTGCGGTAGGCATATTTGCTGCATTCACTGCGGACGGTGCCAACATGTCACCATACTCGCGGAAGCTGTCACCGTAGAGACTGGGAATCACTGCGAATTTGCCATACTCCTGGAACAGCGGGAATACCTGAGCGAACATACACCACATCGCTAATGTGTTGGCACGGTTCTGAATCCACGCGCCCTTATTCCACAGTGCATTGGCAAAGGTGGGAGCCAGCAACAGCGCCAGACCGCAATACCAGGCGTGGGTAGGCAGATTCAGATAGGTGTACTCAAAGTTCCACAAATCATATGCCACAATAAACCAAATAGTCATATCCGGCCAAAGCATATCCTTCTGCTTTTTGGACGAGTAGATTCCCCACCAACCCGTCATACAGAAGATATTCAAGATACCTGCGATACCATTTAAAATATTCCACCAGCCACCGTAGAGCCATACGTTCTCGGAAGACAGCCACCAGTGCTGACCGGATGAATAAAAGTGCCATGCGGACTCAAAATCAGAGCATACTGCAATCAGAATATTAATGCCCACAATAATGAATGGAAACGGCTTAAACCACTCCTTTTTGCCGACACCCCACTTATACTTCAGCATCATAAAACCTACACAGCCGATGTCCGCAGCATAAAGCTTTGCATAATGGAACCAACTGTTCATATACTTCACAGTAGGGTTCTCCACTGCCCATGCAACACCGCCATGGGCTGCAACTGTAATGACAATAAAGTACACGGTAAGTGCTAAAGGAAGAGCAATAAAGAAAAATACTCCCCCCAGTTTGGTGCGACGTGCAATCTCATTGCAGATGATAAGCCCTGTAAATACAAGCACCCATCCGAACAACTGCCATAGAGAACGGTCGCCATAGATTTGAAACAACATATAATCTCCCTCCAACTAAAAAATTTTACTGATACATTTTAACAGAAAATATAAAACATTGCACCCCCTTTTAAAAGAATATCTTAAATTTTTTCACATAAATGCTTACATACAAACAGGAGCTGTTCAGATTACTGAACAACCCCTGTCTATATTGGCTGATTCTATATTTTCTTACTTGGTTTGTAATTCCGCTGCTTTTGCATCTATTGCCAACTTCACCGCTCCCATGATTCCCTGATCATCATTTAATCCGGCAGGTACAATGTAGCTGTCCAAATCCTGTAACTGACTGGTATTCAGATACCCATTCAGATTCTCTGCCACTTTCCTGCGGATCATGGGAAAAAGCTGTGTCTGATGCATAACACCGCCGCCCAAAATGATCTTCTGGGGACTTAAGGTAAGAATCAGCGTCACCAACGCCTGTGCAATGTAATCACTTTCCAACTCCCAGACCTCTCCGCAATCCGCCAACTCTCTGGCAGGCTTGCCCCATCGATCCTCAATAGCAGGTCCTGCAGACAGTCCTTCCAGACAGGTTCCGTGATAAGGACACTTGCCGTGATAGGTATCTCCCTCTGCCCGTGCCAGCTTCATATGCCCCATCTCCGGATGCAGCATACCATGCAGTAGCTTGCCATTTGAAAGAATACCACCTCCCACGCCTGTGCCGATGGTAAGATATACTGCATCAGTCAGTCCTTTCGCACTACCCCAGGTGACCTCTCCCAACAGAGAGCCATTCACATCGGTATCAAAGCCAATGGGGATATGCAATGCCTCCTCCATGACACCTACTATATCATAATTTCGCCAAGGCAGCTTGGGTGTCTCCAGAATATGTCCGTAAGTCTCGGAGTCCTTATGCAAGTCAATGGGACCAAAACATGCAATCCCAAGACCTTCTATCTCTTTACCTTGAAAATATTGAATAATCTGAGGCATAGTCTCCTCGGGTGTGGTTGTCGGAACAAAAAATTGTTCCAGAATCCGACCATTCTCATCACCGATAGCACACACCATCTTGGTTCCCCCAGCCTCCAATGCGCCATATAGCATATCCACATCCTCCATTCTACCATCCCCTGCGCATCCTACGATTGTCATGCTTGATCATCCATTTTACGACTTGGACAAATCGATACTGCGGATTTTCTTGCGCAGCGGCAGGATACTCTTAGGATTCACAGACAGCTCATCTACACCCATGCGCAGGAACTCCTCTGTCAAGGTATCATCTGCTCCCAGTTCGCCACAAATACCTACCCAGGTATTATGTCTGTGTCCGGCTTCAATGGTCATCCGGATCAGCTTCAGCACTGCCGGATGATGTGTATCAGAGAAGGGCTCCAGCTTCGCATTCTGTCTGTCGATGGCACAGGTATACTGGGTCAGATCATTGGTGCCCAGGGAGAAGAAATCCACTTCCTCCGCCAGTTCATCCGCGCACAGTGCAGCGGCGGGGGTCTCAATCATGATGCCCAACTGAATCTCTCCTACCTTTACGCCCTCGTTTGCCAGCTCCCGTTTGCACTCTGCCAGAATCTCCTTACATTCCCGCACCTCTCTGAGGCTAATAATCATAGGAAACATAATGCCCAGATTGCCAAAAGCAGACGCACGCAACAGCGCGCGAAGCTGTCTCTTGAAGAAATCTTTTCTGGTGAGACAGATACGGATGGCACGATAGCCCAAAGCCGGATTCTCCTCTTTGTCCAGATTCATATAATCTATGGTCTTATCTGCACCAATATCACAGGTACGGATGATAACCAGCTTGGGAGAGAGTGTCTCCACCACTCTCTTGTAAGCTGCAAATTGTTCCTCCTCGGAGGGGTCCTCTTTGCTGTTCAGGTAGACAAATTCCGAGCGGAACAATCCCACACCCTCCGCGTCATTGACCTGCACAGCACCGATGTCGGACGGTCCGCCGATATTGGCATATACCTTGATGGTCTTGCCGTCGATGGTGGTATTGGATTTCCCCTTGAGCTCCTGCAAAAGAGCCTCTTTCTTCAAATCCTCATTGTGCTTCGCTGTCAACGAATCTATCAGATCCTGTGTCGGCTCGATATAGATACAGGAATTGTAGCCATCCAATATCGCAAATTTACCGTCCCAATCATCCGTAATGTCTTTACACTGAATCAGTGTGGGCAGATTCATACTCCGCGCAAGGATTGCAGTGTGACTGTTAGAGCTTCCCTCTCTGGTGACAAGTCCCAACAACAGGGATTTATCCAACTTGACCGTCTCTGAGGGTGCCAAATCCTCCGCTACTAAGATTGCAGGCTCCGTGCCCTGCATACTGTCGGAATCGTTGCCGAACAGCACATCCAGCATGGCATTTTTCAGATCGATCATATCGGCACTTCTTGCCTGAAAATAAGGATCGTCCATCTCTCTGAACATCTGTGCCACGTTGTCAAAGCCCTGTCTGGTGGCGTATTCTGCCGTGTGACGCTGCTCTGCCATGATCTCCTTGCAGGCATCGATCAGATCATCGTCCTCCATCATCATCTCATGTGCCTCGAAGATGGCAGCGCTCTCCTCGCCCGCCGTCTGCAGGGCTTTCTCATATAGCGCGTGCTGCTGCTCCTGCACCTTCACCCGCGCTTTCTCAAACCGTGCCAGCTCCGGGATAGGATCATCCACCAGAGAATCGCTGATCTCGTAGACCGGTGCCTTGTAAATGCGTATCTTACCAATGGCAATACCATTTACGATTTTTGTACCTGTTGCAACCTTCATGCAATGTACCCCCTATTTCCGCTTGCGGTTTACAGATTCTCTGTCATGAATTTCTCCATGGCTGCTGCGCATGCTTCTTCGTCATCGCCTTCAATCTGTACGGTAACTTCATCACCTTTTACAATCCCCATACCCATCAGCTTTGTCAGGGAAGTAGCCTTACTGCTCTTCTCACCCTTGATGATCATCACGGTACTGGCAAACTGCTTTGCTTCCTTTACCAACAGTCCTGCCGGACGTGCATGGATACCTACGGGATCTGTGATTGTGTACTTGAATTCTTTCATAGTGCGCCTCCTTTTATTGATCATTTTACCTTCTCTATTGACATCTTACCTTTATATATCTTCTCCAAATTTCACATCTTCATAATCATCACTGTTCGTCAACAGCACTACAACCGTCTCGGGATGTCCGGCTTCCTTAATCTTGGCACGATCAAAGGTCATCAGCTTTTGTCCCTTTTTCACGGTATCACCCTCATTTACGAAGGTCTCAAACCCATCGCCGTTCATAGCTACTGTATCGACGCCCACATGGATTAACAGCTCCATATCGTCGCTTCCTGTGATACCGATGGCATGCTTGCTTTCTGCTACAGAGGAAATCTCACCATCCATAGGTGCATATACCACACCCTCCTCCGGTTGAATTCCTACACCCTGCCCCAACACACCTGCCGCAAAGGTGGGGTCTGGTATCTCGGTATAGGGAATCACTTTACCGGGTGTGGGCTGTGCAATCCTGCCTGCCGAGCAGGCAATCACTGTCTTGGATGTAATCTCCGCGCCCTGTGCTGCATCTGCCACATCCTGCACGACCTCTTCTGTGGTAGTCTTATCTGTCAGATTCTTTCCTGCGCCCTCTTCGTCCACTTCCTCACGCCAGAGGATATTGGCAAGGACGAATGCGATACCGCCGGAAATCAGAAGCAAAATCGTATACTGTACCGGCTTATCGATAGTCAGATAACCGGGAATACCTGTGACGCCATAAGCGGTAGCACCGATTCCAGTCACTGCGCCGAAGATTGCACCAACGGCACCGCCGATCATACCTGCGATGAAAGGCTTGAAGAATCGCATATTTACACCGAAGATTGCAGGCTCTGTAATACCCAATGCAGCGGACATGGAGGAAGGAATTGCCACAACCTTTGTCTTGTTGTTGCGTGCCTTCAAGCCGACTGCCAGACAAGCGCCGAACTGTGCAAAGTTAGCCGCGGATGCAATAGGCATCCATGTGTTGAGACCGCCTGCTTCCGCCAACATACCTGCCTCAATGATATTGTACATATGGTGCAGACCCATAACCACCGTCCAGGGATAAATCGCACCCATAATACCTGCTCCGATGGGATTGCGCACCAGAACCTGTGCACCTGCCAACACCCATGTCTCAAGCTGTGCAAAGATGGGACCGATGATGGTAAAGGTCAGGAAGGTCGTAGCAAGTACCGTACAAAGAGGTGTCACAAAGAGATCAATCATCTCCGGCACATGCTTGTGCAACCATTTCTCAATCATACACATGAGCCATACGGCTATAATAACCGGTATGACATGCCCTTGGTAACCCACCTTTCGGACATTGAAAAAGAACAAATGCCAATAATCTATCTGAACATCTGCGCTGCCCAGACTCCACGCATTCAACAGGTTGGAATGAATCATAGCCAAGCCGATGACCGCTCCCAGGAAAATATTACCGCCAAATACCCTCGCCGCCGAGACTGCCACGATCACGGGCAGATAAGCAAATGCCGTATTGGCAATCATATCCAGGAAATTGTACCAGTCTGTACTGGCAAATCCGGGGATTGCTTTACCAAGCGCCTCCACCAGACCCATCATCAGACCGGAAGCCACAATGGCAGGCAGGATGGGAACGAATACATCACCCAACGCCTTCAACATTCTCTTCCACACGGGCTGCTTTGCCGCTGCCGCCGCTTTCACATCATCCTTAGTGGCTGCAGACATACCAGTGACTGCCAGAAATTCATCGTATACCTTGTTCACCGTTCCGGTTCCGATGATGAGCTGAAGCTGTCCGTTGTTCTCAAACATACCCTTGACGCCATCCACATTCTCCAATGCCTTCTTGTCGATTTTGTCATTATCCTTAATCACAAGACGTAATCTTGTCGCACAATGTGCTGCCTGTGCGATATTGTCCCTGCCTCCGATATGCTGGACAATTTCCTCTGCACATTTTCGATAATCCAGTGCCATTTACATCCTCCTTCCTCCCATAAGAGAGCACTTCTTCGTCCAACCGTGCCTTCTCATCCGGCTGACGAAATGAATTTGTGTCGTTTTGAAATCGATTTCATTATATTTTCATTTTATTCTTCGCATCATCTCCTGTCAATCAGCCGAATTACTGATTTTCACCCGACTTTTTTGTGAATAATTCATAGCGTATCTCCACTGTGATATGCTCTCATCCTATTATTACACGGGAGCGCTCACAATAATCCCAGGTTCTCAAAGGCTTTGGCAAGACCGTCCTCCTCCACGGCAGGGCAGACAATATCTGCAATCTCCTGCAGGGCTTTCGCTCCGTTTGCCATACATACACTGACACCTACAGTCTGTATCATCTCCAGGTCGTTCATGCTATCCCCAAAGCCGATGGAATCCTCCAAGGGTACGTTGTATTTTCTGCACACAAGCTCGACACCCTTTCCCTTGTCAAATTGACGGTTCACCAACTCCCCATTCAGGCAACCGTGCGCCGGAACTTCCTGAAGCACAAAGCGAAAATCCTGCTCCAGAAGCTTCTTCGCCTCCTCCAACTGCTTCATTTCATTACACATAATCACTACCTTGTAGATAGGTCTGCCGTCATATTCCGACATAGGACGGATACCCAGGTTCTCCGATAGTGCTTTGCGCCAACGCTCAATCTCGCTGTTGCCCGCAGGTTGATCCTTGAGAAATGCGTCCATATTCTCATCTCCCCAGGAGCCATCCTTTGCCTCAATGGTGCAGAAAACTCCATGGCGGTGCAGGGATTCCAACGCGGTATTCTTCTGCGTATCTGTCATCGGACAGTCATAGAGCACCTCCTCCCCCACTGCCACATAGCCACCGCCACTGGCGACAACCCCGTCAAATCCATACTTTAACAGAGGAGAGAGCATATCCAGATTGCGCCCGGTGCACAGAAAAACCTTATTCCCCTTTGCCTGGCTCTTGCGGATGGCTGCCAGTGCGCTCTCCGGCGGGACATTCTCTCCCGCCACGGTCAACGTACCATCAATGTCCAAGAATATCAGTTTCATTTTACAGAGACCCCCTCTCTATAATCGTATACCCCAACATCATCTGTCCGATGGGCTGCTGCTTTTCCCCGGCTTCCAACATCCTGAGTAAAATATCCACTGCAGTAGAGCCACACTCTTTGTAATAAAGATGTGCCGTAGTCAGCTTGGGTTCCACGATGTTCCCAGCCCAACTATCGCCGATTCCGACAACACTTACCTCCTCCGGAAGCCGTTTCCCGGCATCACGCAGCGCACTCATGGCTCCCAACGCCATCAGATCGCTGGCGCAGATGACACCGTCTATTGCCATATCCTCCCGCAGCAGCTCCTTCATCACCTTTTTTCCACCCTCATAGGAAAAATCTGCTTTCACCAATCTCAACTGACCGGAAGGCATGCCGACATCCTTCCACGCTTGCTGTACCCCTTTTTTTCGCGCAAGTCCTGCTGCCATGTCTTCCTCCATAACGCCTATGAACACAACATGCTCCCGCCCCCGTTCTATCATCCGCTCTGTCAACTCCCGCATGGCATTGAAATCATCATGATAGACGCAAGGGATACCGGCAAAATTCTGACCTGTCACCACCACCGGCACAGCACATCTGCGGATGGCATCCTTAAGGCGCGGTGTCATGACCGTACCCATTAGAATAATGCCCTCCACCTGATTGCGCTGCATCGCTTCCAGATATTGAATCTCTTTCTCCCGATCTCCCTCCGTACATCCAAGCATCTGGATATAATTGCTCTCATGCAGTCCCTCCGCGATGCCGGACATAATCTGCGACAAAGAATCTGAATGTATCTTGGGCACAATCACGCCTATCTGACCGCTTTTGCCGGTGCGCATGGTCTGGGCTGTGGGATTGGGGGAATATCCTGTCCGCTCAATCACTTCCCTTATTCGATTTTGTTTCTCTTCTCCCAGAGAGCCGCCATTGAAATAGCGGCTGACTGCAGCGGGAGACACCCCTGCCAACTGTGCGACTTCCTTGATCGTCATGATGTCCTTCCTCTTGTGTCATTTTTTATATCAGTTGCAAAACTCAAATATCGTCACTCTTTTCAAGCTTGTGGCTGTTACCTAAAGGAGGTAATCAACCACGCAAACCCATATGCAGGCACGCCTACTGCCTTAGCCTCCCGCACCGTACCGGTGAGCATGTCATGATACTCCTCCACCTCATTGATCCAGGCGGTCTGATCGAACTCACTGAAATTGAACAATGCAATCATCTTCTGCCCCTTATAATAGCGTCCGATACCCAGCACATGGTCATTCCAGGTCTCCACAATCCACGCATCCGCGGCGTTCTCGAACACATCATATTCTGTACGAAGCCTTGCCAGCTTGGTAATCTCACTGAAAATCCTGCCCTCTCTGGTAGCTTTCCGTTTCCGCTTTGCCACGCTCTTCCAATCCAGCGTACCTCTGTGGAGATAACGGCTATCCTCCGCCTTGAAGGGATCATCATGATAGGTATAGTCATTGAGCTGCCCGATCTCGTCCCCGCTGTACAATACCGGAATGCCGCTCTGCGTAAACAAAAACGCGTGTAACATCACATCCAGCCGGATGGCAAGATCCAGCTTATCCGCATCCTGCTCGTACTCCGCCGCCTCAACGCCACACAGGGAAGCTGTGGTACCGCAAAGTCTCGCATCTCCAAGCCTCGGATCATCGTTGTAGAGCTCGCCTCTGGCATCGCTGCCCTGCCATGCCCCTTTCAGATAATCATTGAGGTACTTTTTGTGCGCGACCTCCGTCATGCCGAATTGCCTCAGGAACTCATAGTCCAGTCCCCAGCCGATGTCATCATGACACCGTAAATAATTCAAAAATACATACTGCTTAGGCAAAGCGAATACCGTTCCCAACTGATGCTTCAGTAAACGTACATCTCTGGTTGCAACGGTGTGCCAGGTGCTCGCCATCGTGGTCACATTGTAGAGCATGTGGCATTCCGGCTTCTCCACCGTGCCAAAATAAGGCACTACCTTGGAAGGCTCCATGACTACCTCTCCCAGCAGCAGCGTGCCCGGGCAGACAATCTCCGCCGCCATACGCATGATCCGCACCAGCGTATGTACCTCCGGCAGATTCCTGCAACTAGTCCCCAACGTCTTCCAGATATAGGGCACTGCATCCAACCGGATAATATCCACACCGTGATTGCACAGATACAGCATGTTGGCTGTCATATCGTTGAACACGGTGGGATTGCGATAATTCAAATCCCACTGATAGGGGTAAAAGGTTGTCATCACTACTTTTTTCGCTTCCTCGCACCAGGTAAAATTCCCCGGTGCCGTCTGGGGGAACACCTGAGGCACCGTCGCCTCAAACTGATTCGGCACATCCCAGTTGTCAAAAAAGAAATACCGATCCTGATACTCCTTTTCCCCTGCCCGCGCCCGCTTTGCCCACTCGTGATCCTCGCTGGTGTGATTCATGACAAAATCCAGACACACGCTCATGCCCTTGCTGTGACAATCACGAGCCAACACCGCCAGATCCTCCATGGTTCCAAGCTCCGGCTGCACCTTGCGGAAGTCCGCCACGGCATATCCACCGTCACTTCTCCCCGCCGGACTTAAGAGCAGCGGCATCAGGTGCACATAATTCACACCGCATTCCTGAATGTAATCCAGATGCTCTCTGACTCCTTGTAACGTCCCCGCAAAGCAGTTGGTGTACATCAGCATTCCCAGCATCTCATTGCCTGCAAACCAATCAGGCACCACCTCTCTCGCTTCGTCCCATTCCTTCAACGACTGCTCCCGCTCAGAATAATATTCATAGAGCATATCGCAAAAGTAATCAAATGCCTGTCTGTCATTCTGATATAGCTCCCCGTAAAGCCATTTCAACTCGTCATAATACACAGAAATCCGCTTGATAAATACATCATCCCATCGTTTGTCTTCAAACATTTCAAACCTTTCCTTCTCCATAAATATGGTATCAATGTAGAATCAACAGTGACCAATTTGTAAAATAGAAAAATTAATGTAATCGATTTCATAACTAAATTATAGGAGTCTTGGTACAGATATGCAAGTATTATTTCAGAATTTTTTTATATTTCTTCAAAATATTCAAATCACTTTTACAAAATATTATTTTTTTCAAACAATTACATTTTGTGGAGCTGCCACATAGCTTGGAAGTCTATTTACATTTTTGTGGAAAGCATGTTAAGATACTGTCATTGTATATGGATAGCAACTCTATAAAACCTAAAAAGGACTGAACGACTTATGAAAAATACACCGAACTTTACTGAGGGAAAAATCTTAATGCCCCTACTGGGCTTCATGCTGCCGGTTCTCTTCGCCATGTTTTTGCAGGCGATGTACGGCGCGGTGGATCTGTTGGTGGTGGGACGGTTTGCCACCAGCGCGGATGTGTCCGGGGTGTCCACGGGCTCACAGATTTTGTTGACATTGACGAATCTATTGGTGAGCTTTGCCATGGGTATCACAGTAACCATCGGACAACAAATAGGAGAAGGAAAAGGAGCCGATGCGGGAAAGACTGTGGGTTGCGGAATTTATCTGTTTCTGTTGATTGGAATTGCTTTCACTATCATCGGGGTTCTGGGGGCTGACTTCTGGGCACGCATTATGAACGCACCCACGGAAGCTTATGACATCACTGTCAGATATGTGCGCATCTGCAGCGCGGGATTTCTAGTGATTATCGCCTACAATCTCCTGGGCAGCATCTTCCGTGGACTGGGTGATTCAAGAACGCCCCTTCTGGCGGTGGGTATTGCCTGTGTCTGCAATATTTTCGGGGATCTGCTCTTTGTAGCAGTATTTCATATGGGCGCTGCGGGAGCCGCTTTGGCTACCGTGTTTGCTCAGTTCATCAGCGTAATTGTGTCTGTGATTGTGATTGTCAAGAATAGACCGCCCTTTACGTTGAAGAGAGAATCTGTTAAGTTCGAGAAAGTATCTGCGGGCAAAATCATCCGCATCGGTGCTCCGATTGCACTACAGGATTTTCTGGTGGGAATCTCTTTCTTAGTCATCCTAGCGATTGTAAATGAACTGGGTGTCACCGCCTCCGCAGGCGTGGGGGTAGCCGAGAAGGTAGCTGCTTTTATCATGTTAGTGCCGGCAGCTTTTATGCAGTCCATGTCTTCTTTTGTGGCACAGAATATCGGTGCCAAAAAACCAGAGCGTGCCACATTGGCGCTGCGCTATGGCATCATGGTCTCCTTCCTCTTTGGCGTGGCAATGTTTTACTTATCCTTCTTCCATGGCAATCTCTTGGCTGCCATTTTCTCCAAGGACTCCTATGCTGTGACAGCGGCTTTTCAGTATCTGCGCTCCTATGCCATCGACTGCCTGCTGACCTGCTTCCTGTTCTGTTTTATCGGGTATTACAACGGCATGGGTGCCACCACACTGGTAATGGCACAGGGTATCATCGGTGCATTTCTGGTACGAATCCCGGTGGCGTTTTTTATGAGCAGATATACAGGGGGCTCCCTGTTCCACATCGGACTGGCAACCCCCTGCTCTACAATCGTACAGATTATTATCTGTTCTATTGCGTTTTTTATTCTTCGGAAAAAAGCTTCTCATACAGCTCCTTATCCTCATCCTTAAAAACATTAAAAATCACACGCTCCATACAGTCTTTCCCATGGGTGGCTGACCCATGGGTATCCAACCATTTCGACACTGTGTTCACAGCAATCTCTGCCGCCTCCCTTGCCGGGAATCGAAAGACACCGGTGGAGATACAGCAAAATGCCACACTTTTGATACCCTGTTTCAGGCACAGCTCCAACACATTGCGGTAACAGTCTGCCAACACCCTCCTATGGCTCTCCTGTAAATTGCCATACACGATGGGACCCACCACATGAATCACATACTCCGCAGGCAGATTATAACCGGGTGTGAGCATAGGACACGCTGTAGGCTGTTCATAGTCTCTTCCATAGCGTATCCGAAGCTGATTCATCTGACGGCTGCATTCCTGCCTCAGTTGCACCCCGGCGTAGGTGTGGATGCAGTTGTCAATACAGGCGTGCATAGGCTGAAAACAGCCCAACATTTGTGAATTGGCTGCATTGACGATGGCACCCACCTGAAGCCTTGTGATGTCACCCTGCCAGATAGAGAGTCTGTCTCCATGGGGGTGTTTGCTGCCTAACGCATCCCGTATGGTGGGAATCCTCCCCAACTCCACAATGCCTTTTTCCTCCGCGCGTCCGGCAAGGTAGAGATCCTGTATCTGCAGGGTCTGCTCTGATATTTGACGGGGCATGCGGATATTCATCAGAGAACGCAATATCCTGCGTTTCCCTTCTGCATCTGCCGGCGTCTCCAGATTCTGATACTCCACGGAATCTGCCTTGAACGCCTCCACCAGATAATCCAACCGCTGCTCTTGTGTCATTTCATCTCTCATTGTTATCGCCTTTCCTGTCCCTCTATACCGATAATTTATCCAGCACCTGACCGATGTCCCCATCGATGCACATGGCTTTCTGTCCCAGCTCCATGGGCGCATAAGCCTCGCCCAGGTTGATGCACGCGTAAACTGCCTTCTCCTGCTCCGCCGTCATTTGCCAGAACGGATATTTGAAAATACCGGGGGTGTTGCTGCCGCAGCCAAGGTCCAGAAACACCGTGTGTAACCCCCTATGTCTGCGCAGGAAATCATGATAGCGCTCTGCCGCCTTGTGCCAGCCCTCATCCTCCACAAAGGTATGGTCTGCCCGCAGATTCATGCTCATGGGCTCCCCGCAGATGGGACAATGGGGAAGCAGCTTAGAGGGCACCACCATCTTCAACCGGGAGAAATCCGTTTTGCCCGCCTCTGTCACCGGCGGAAGCAATGCGCCGTCCTCCCCGATGTTGAAGCCCTGTGCCTCTACCATCGCCTTCACTGTCTCTTCGTTGTCGTAGGTTTCCTGGTGACAGTGCTTGCTGCACTGCCAAAGTCCATAGTCGCCCTGTGTGTAGAAAAGACGCTTTTTATCAAAGCCCGTCCACTGGAACCGGTGATCCACATTCGTCGGTTGTACAAGAAGGAAACATTTCTTTTGCCTCGTCAGTACATGAAGAAGACATTTTACTTACATTACCTTTCATGCTCTCCGTAATCTTTGTATGCTTCTTTGAAGCGTTCACCTGATTACTG
>JAFVDW010000079.1 GCA_017478245.1 Lachnospiraceae bacterium | reverse complement strand
GGAGTTCCTCCCACCCTGCTGGAATTGTAGCCTCCTTTGTTCGCCTCAATCAATTCACGCAGCATGGATGATGCTCTTGAAATATCCCTCATGCCCGGGAAACGCAACTGAAGCTTCTCAACGCCATATAGGGAACTGGATCGTACATATATAACAAAAGTATCCAGTCCCTGATAGGATATTTTTTCGATTTTAGTGATCGTTCTTATATCATAATTGATATCACTTGTGTATTCATTTCCACTGTTCTCAGGGTAAACAATCGCCTTACCGCTAATTGAACTGTTGGAAATCTCTAGGAAAAGGGTTTTTTCATTTCCGGAGACTTTCTTCAACAAGCCTCTGCCAAATTCACACTGAAACACTTCGTTTGCCATATTCTATACGCCCCTTTTACTGTTAAGATTATGAATGTCCTCCACGTTCATATGGAAACCTTCACGAACAGCTTCTGATTTCTTTCTTATACAGACAAAAATAAAACCTTAAAAAATATAATTTAAGATTAGTCCTCTTCCTTCTTTACATTTATACTAAAAGTATAAATAAAATATCAAACTCTGTCAATAGGAAGTCCTTGATTTTCCAAGATATATCTTTTTAATGCGTCTCTCCAATCCGGTAATCTCTCAAAGCCGTTCTCAGAAAGCTTCTCTTTGCTCATTCTGCTGTTGTAGGGTCTGTTTGCCTTAGCCCCATATTCTTCACTAGTGACAGGTTTGACCTGAATATCAAGTCCTGCCTCCTCAAAAATAGCGCAGGCAAACTCATACCAGGAACAGGTTCCTTCGTTTGTAGCATGATAGATTCCATATTTTTCCGTAAGAATCATATCCACCAACAATTTTGACAGATCATATGTGTAGGTCGGTGAACCGAACTGATCATTGACCACCGTAAGTGTATCATGGGTCTTGGCGAGCTGTAACATCGTTCTGACAAAATTTTTGCCGTTGATTCCGAATACCCACGCAATTCGTACAATAAAATATTTGTCCAGTGTATTCTGAACTGCCAGTTCACCTTCGTATTTGGTTCTTCCATACACGCTCTGGGGGTCTCTGATATCATCCGGCTCCCAAGGACGTTCGCCCGCTCCACTGAACACATAGTCGGTACTGATGTAAAGCATCTTAATATCCAGTTCTTTGCAGACATTCGCAATATTTTGCGTTCCCTGTACATTCACCTTTCTACAGAGTTCCTCATGATCCTCCGCAGCGTCCACAGCCGTGTACGCTGCACAATGAATCACCGCATCCGGATTCGTCTCTTTGATTACACGATTTACGCTGTCTGCATCGGTAATGTCCATCTCCTCAATATCCACTCCCACAGCTTCCAGCCCTCGTTTTTCCAGTTCTCTGACCACATCATATCCCAGTTGTCCCTTTACACCCGTTACCAGAATCTTCATTCGTTACACCTTTCCTAGCGTCAAAGTACTCCGCTATACTATTGGATTTGTTTACTTTCTATAATATTATATATTATTATATAGTATTTTACACCGTTCTTCAACTGAACTGCAAAAAACTTATTTTCACATTATTTGATTGTTATTACCTACATGATCAAGAACAAAGAACTAATACCTTGAAACCGTACACTATAAAAATGTATAGTCGTCTCTTCTGATACCGCTGCACTGATACACGCGGGTGGGTGTCTCACTCATCTCCATATTGAGCAATATCCATCCGCGTGTGTGAAATTCTCTGTCGCATACATCGTAGAGATAATCACACACATTCTCCAGCGTAGGATCCACCGTCGTAAAAGGCGGCACATTATTCAAGCATTTATCCTGATATCTTTGCAAAAGTCCATTTACACAGGTCTCAATGTCCGAAAAGCTGATCATCCCCTCCTGTTTGGTTGTAATAGCTAAAGCAATCTCCCATGTGTGGGAATGCACAGCACCTGCCTGACCATTTATATGTACATAATGGTTCATATTCAGATAAAATTTGTATTTGTATTGCTTATAAATCATCTTTATTCCTCAATTATTCTTCTAACAAATCGATCAATTTGCGACGCATCTCGCACACCCAGTTCCAGTCGAATTTGAGCGTATCCTCGCATTCCTCCATCTCCGCAGTCCATGTTTTGGTCTTCCAACTACTCTTTCGCGCAATGGAATTGATAATACCGGCGATGCGCACAAAGAACGCATATAAATTGTACAACGGAAGCAGCAGTAAGTATCCTACCTTGCCGGCGTAGTATCTGCGTATATCCTTAAAATTCTCCAAAAAGGTGAGGATATTGAAATAATAAAGCAGTCCCACCAACACATAAAGCCCATAAATCAGAGCAGTTGCGATCAGTGTTTTCCCAAAATCATAGTTTATACAGCCAATAGCAGCCAACGCAAAATACCAGATTAATCGTGGAAAAGCAAAGGTGTGATCCATCATCAGCAGCCGCATAGTCGGGTCCGTAAAAAATTTCCAGATGGGCTGTCTCATTTTATTTTTCAAAAACATATTGGACACTTCCAATTCACCAATCTGCCATCGCTGTCTCTGGGTGTAGAACTTATTTAAATCGTCAATGGGATCCACCATAAACAACGCATCCGGACAGAGTGCAATCTTTTTGTTCAGGACGCTCTTGATCTGAAAAGACAAATGCGTGTCCTCGCAGATCGTATTGGTATTGTACAGATAGGTCTTCAACAAGACCGACTTGCGAAACGCCGAAAAAGCACCCGACAATGTGTAAATACTGTTAAACTGCGACTCAAAATTCCTGCCCGCCAGAAAAGCCTGGGCATATTCCATAAACTCCAGACGTCTGAACTGTCTTAAGAAGAAGTGCTCCGTCTCTTCCACCAGGTCGGGCTGTGTCAGAATCACTCCTGTCATACAATCCACGCTTCCGTCCCTCTCAAACTGGGCAACCATATTATACAGCGCAGTTTCTTCTAATATGCCATCGCTGTCGATATTCATCACATACTTTCCATTACTATTGAAAATCGCCTTGTTCAACGCTTTGGATTTACCCTGTTGAGAGGATATCCACCACATACTCAGCTCCGCAAATGTAAGCTGCGCCCTCTGAAACTCCGCAAAGCTATTGTCCTTAGAGCCGTTATCCACCAGCAATACCTCGATTAATTCTGTGGGATAAGTGGAATCATTTATGGATTTGATACAATGATACAAGGTTGCCTCTGAATTATACACAGGTATAATCAGCGTAATCGTAGGCTTGAATTGTAATTCCTCCTGCCCCAGCTTTCGCACATGCAGCTTCTTCCATACCAAAAGCATAAAGTTGCCAATGGCGGGAATAATCTCGATCAGCAGCGGCAGAATGATCCAAGCGCTCCAAAACAGAAATAAGTTAGTCAGTCTTCCCATCATACCGGAATTCTCCTACAATCTGTGTACGAATCTGTCTTCTGGTAAATACATAAAAATAGAGAATAATAGACAGTGCGTAAAAAACAACTCTGCCCACAATCGTGTGCGCCACATAATATGCCTCATTGCCAAGCCAATGAATAATGTTGCAAATAATACTGAGCCGTAGCACATTGCATGCAACCAGCCACACGCTACCTCCAATGGAAATCAAAAGCTTCTGCCACCATCTGTAAACATCAAAAAAAGTAACAAGCGATATGAATACCAGAATCTCCACAAGACCTGCGCACTCAAAATCTACATATAAGGACACCGGGCCATTTTCATTTTGTATGAACAGCATACCGTAGCTGGAAAATGCTTCAAACGTGCCAAGGCGTTTTCCCACAAGCCCGGTCAGATAACAGACAAATCTTGCCAAAGGCGCCGTGGCATAAGGCTCTAGCAAAAAGAACAGAAAACCAAACATGCCCGCACATCCTATGGCAAAATGCAGAAATGCCAGTTTTCTCCGGAGAAATACAGTCAACAGATATACCCATATCATAAATAACAAAAGTATTACAGGCAAGTATCTCATGTTTGCTTCGACTCCTCTCCTGCACGATTCCATTGCTCCAAATACATCTGATAATCCTCATCTCTCACCGGAGTATAGGTAAAGCCCAACAGCAACTGTTCTCCCATGGAAAACATGGCTACCGGACTGTCTCCCACCTCCAAATTCAGCAATCTTCCCTGATGCTGTTCTGCAATTTCCTTCATATCCTGATAAAGCACTTCACAGATGCCCTCTATGGTGGGCAGCTTCTCCCGAAACGTTTCTAATTCATTCAAATAGGCACCGCGATACCGCGCCAGATACTCTCTCAATCTGTCACCGCATTCATTCTGGCTCGCAATGTCCATCTGCGTCACCTCAATACAGGCATTTACCAAAAAGGTGTGCACATGCTTTTTCTCCAAATCCTCCGGGCTCATATTATGTGAAGCATTGAAATGAAAGTACCAGCGATACAATCTATTCATGGTTCTGCTCTTTTCCCGCCTTGTCCGCGCCCTTTTTGTGAATCACAGTCACTGCCGCAGGCACACCCAGCAGCGCCGCCACTGCCATCGCAAAGGGAGCTGTACTTGCGCCTGAAGCGGTCATGTTGGATTTCATAAACTGCTCATTGTGGAATTGCAGTGTATCGGCACGCTCCCAACTAATATCCGGCCAGTCCTCGGGCAGCGCACTCAAGGGGATACGCATTTCCAATTCTGTATTATACAGATCATCATTGACCTTCAAATATGCCTTTGCACCCTCTACCGGCTGCATAGACCCCCATGTGCGGACATACACAACACTTACCTCATGTATGCCGCTAGCTGCATTTCCCTGTCCCAGCACCAGATTGCCATTTGAGACATCATGTATATCAAATCTGGCATATTCTCCATTATTTCCTATGATCTGATAATCCGTGAAATAAAAACTCGGACCTCCGGCTGTAGCTCTTTTCACATGAATATATACATAACCGTCATCCACTACAAAACCAAATTTATTCTCTGCCACATCATCCAGTTCTCCCTTAGGGAGCTTATAATTGTCCACTCCCGGCACCCAGATACCCTCGCCCCAGAGCAGATTCTTATTGTTCCAGTCATAGTCATAATGAGCCGGAAACGCATCCCAGTCGCTAAAATCACCGTCAATGATAATTGGCGCCTCACTGCTATATGCAGAAATACCGAAAGCTCCCAGTTTATCCGCATGTAGCGGAGCTGCTTCCACCATGTACAAATCTTCCACCGGTTCCTTACCCAGACTGACGGTCACATGAATCGTTCCCGCTTCCCAAGTCTGTTCCATTACTACATCCGCTTCCGCCTCCACAGAATAATGGTACGTCACAATCACCTCACCATACTCCGCAAGAAGCTGCCTGGCATCATCGAGAAGCATTCCTACCGTATCCGGAAGCTCCACCTCCTTCAATAGCTCATCTCCTGCCCCATCACCGTCGCTTACCGCCGGTTCCAGGTGATTATCTTGTGCCTCCAACACAGTGTTCTCTGCTATATCCGAAGGTTGTGCAGCTCCCACTGACATGGTTGCTGTCAAAAACAGCGTTGCACCCATCATCACTCCTACCCTCTTATTGTGAAAATTCGTACGTTTCATGCACTTCTCCCTCTTTCTCCTTCTGTAACAGCTTATTCATCTGTGACAATTTTCGTAACATTATCATCCAAAAAATAATCAAACCAATTACACCTGCAACAGAGCAGCCCAAGCCCAATTTGAAATCTGAATAATGTACCTCATAGACACTTCTGCCCTCATCAGACAACAGCATATGATCCCACACCTTCTTGGCAGCACCATCTTCTCTCTCAAAGCAATCAAGATTTGCCACCCCCGTAATCACACCCTGCTCCGGCGCCTCCACCGTAATACGATCTGCCGCATACTTCACCTCAATCGGTACCAGACGGCTCTCGCACACCGCATCCGGCTCTTCGTCCAGAACCTCATTTAGATAGGTTAAAAGCTGTGCTCCACCGGACTCTATATAATAATACACTGTGTTAAAGCCCATAAAGTAAATATTTTTGTTCCCATTCCTTCCCAAATAAGTCAGGTGGGTCTTCTCATCATAGAAGGAGGATTTTAACGTTTCCTCCATACCGGATAGATAAACCGTATTCCAGGAGGCATATCCTGCCGTGCTGAAATTCAGCTTGAACTGGGAACCATTTGCAGTTTCCATAATGGGAAAACGCTCCGTAAATGCAACATATTGCGCATATACATCCATGAACTCTGCTTTTCCCGTCAGTTCATTGGTGGGAATATGCTGCATGTCGATATATATTTTCGTACCGGAATCTGCCGTTTGCTTCAGAAGCGCCTCTGCTGCCTCCTTATCGTGATAAGTGAACCCGGATAAATACAGCTTGTCGTAGCTGCATAGCTCCTCCGCGCTGTAATCCTCCAGCATCACACTGTTTCCATATCCAAACTGCGGATAAATATAACAAATTGCTCTGGCATCTTTGCCAATCGCCAGATTTTTATATTCTTTTTTGACACCAAAGCTGCCCGATGTTCCGGTATCTATGTGAAAAACCCATACTTTATCATTTTCCTGTATCAAATCATAGCCCACTCGCTTTGCGGCCTGTAGCATATCCTTTGTCCGCTCTGCGGGAATCAGCCTTTTGTACACCAATATAGTATCGTCCCCCAACTCCAGCATGCGATCAAACGTATAAGCATAACAGCCCCGCTCTGCGGATTCGTTCACGCTGACAATATTCTCCATGGTTTCGGCTCCCTGATATGCCCACCCGAAGCTATACAGCGTGCTGTCGCTGTTCATGTCCCTGCTCAGATAATAGCTAGGAATCGCTCCCCACAAACTATTATCCAAAACCCCCAGGCGATTCTTCGTCAACGCAACTGCGTCATCCATCAGATATTGCTCCATATCCTCCTGCATATATTGTGCAATCGGCTCTCCCGACTGCAACGTAATCAACTGCAACGTGGGCAATACGTCTATTATCATTGCAACAGTCACAATGATGATAACCTTTCTCTTCAACCTCTTCCACAGGAAAATAGAGAGAAAAAAGGTGCACATTGCCATGGGGACAAAGCGTGTCATCCAAAACACCTGACTCATGGGCAGAAGTCTCACTACCGTAGATGCAGCGGTCGTAGTACTCACAAAGATCAAAAAGGCTGTGACGAATCCTGAAACCGTGTCCCTATTTGCCGCCAACATCCCCATCAATATTACCGCAAATATGACCAGCCCGAAATAGAACTGTGTCATCACTTCATAGCGGTTAAAGGGATTGAGAGATTTCAGTGCCTCCTGCGCCCACTGATTGATGGTCGCAACCGAAGCCTCCGAGGATTGAGAAACCAATCCTCCACCCGTAAGTCCCGGCAACAGGCAAATACCCGAAGCCAGATACGCAAGCCCCAGATCAAGAATCACAAATATCCCATTTTTCATAGTTCCATGTGCGATGGCATAAACCATGCAGAACACAAAAACCGATATTCCGAGCATGGCTGCTATCATATAATGGGAAAATGTAATCAAGATTACCGTAATCCCCAATGGAATCAATTTCACCAGGCGTTCATAGTGAATGACCTCCCAGACAAAATAAAATACAAATGGCACAAGTGAGGTAATCAATATGCGCGGCAGATTTCCCTCTGCAAACAGCACGCGCAAATTGTCCGGACAAAAGAAATACAAATTCCCAACCAGAAATGCCATGCCAAGACGTTGCTCTCTCTTGCCGAACAACATCCACCCAAGCATATTCAGGGCATACACAAATCCCACAAAAATATAAAAGGCGTTCAGCACATCACCGCCCGTAAAAAACTGAAACAGCGTCATAATATAGTAGGATAATGGCGGCCAGTAGCGGAACAACTCCATGCCATTGTACCAATACTCTGTATATATCGGATACCAAATCCCCTTTTTTAAGGAATGATAAAGATAATTTGTTTTAAACAAATGACCGAAGGTATCTGTATCGATATTTCTGGGAAAAGCTCCTATAGCATATAAATACCAACTTAAAAGGCTTCCTGTCAATAACACGATTCCTATATATACAACATCCTGCACCTTAAAATGTGCTCCCCTTGCTTTCATTGCCCCTCCCGTTTCCAGACATAAGGGGTGTAATCCCCTAGTGATTACACCCCTTTGGTTACTTAATTATTCATTCTCCGCAGACACAGCGGTCTCCAGAGCTGTCTCTTCGGATGCTTCTGTCTCGATAGCATCCTCTACCGTGATCTCATCAATGGAAATTTCAGCATCTCCGTCAATATTTTCTTCGATACTCACTTCCTCATCGAAAGAGATTGTCTGCAGTTCATCTGTGCTCAGTCTCGTATTGCGATATCTCTTAAGACCTGTACCTGCAGGAATCAGCTTACCGATGATAACATTTTCCTTCAGACCGATCAACGGATCAACCTTACCCTTAATCGCTGCTTCCGTCAGAACCTTCGTGGTCTCCTGGAAGGATGCGGCGGATAAGAAGGAATTGGTAGCAAGTGCAGCCTTGGTAATACCAAGAATAATCTGCTTGCCCTCCGCAGGCTCAAGTCCCTTCTCCAAGAGTTCTGCGTTCATATCCTCAAATTCAAGCACATCCACCAATGTACCGGGCAGGAAGTCTGTATCTCCATTGTTCTCGATACGCACCTTCTTCAGCATCTGGCGAACCAACACCTCGATGTGCTTATCGGAAATATCTACACCCTGCAAGCGATATACACGCTGTACCTCACGGAGCATGTAATCCTGTACTGCACGGATTCCCTTGATCTTAAGCAGATCATGGGGATTGACACTACCCTCTGTCAGCTCGTCACCTGCCTCAATCTCCTGACCGTCCAGAATCTTGATACGGGAGCCGTAAGGAATCAAATATGCCTTGGACTCTCCAGTCTCATGATTGGTGATGACTACCTCACGCTTCTTCTTGGTATCGCGAATTTCAGCGACACCGCCAAACTCTGCAATAATTGCAAGTCCTTTGGGCTTTCTTGCCTCGAACAGCTCCTCTACACGGGGAAGACCCTGTGTGATATCGTCACCTGCCACACCACCGGTATGGAAGGTTCTCATGGTAAGCTGTGTACCGGGCTCACCGATAGACTGTGCAGCAATGATACCAACTGCCTCACCTACCTGTACTGCCTCACCGGTCGCCATGTTTGCACCGTAGCATTTTGCACAGATACCAACATGAGAACGGCAGGTAAGAATCGTACGAATCTTCACTTCCTCAATCGGCTCGCCCTTTGCATTGACGCCAACACTTAAAATCTTAGCGGCGCGGCTGGGCGTAATCATATGATTGTGTTTTACAATCATATTGCCGTCTTTATCAAAAATATCTTCACAGGTATAACGCCCTGTGATTCTATCCTTCAAGCTCTCAATGGTCTCCTTGCCATCCATGAAAGCCTTTACTACCATACCCGGAATCTCTCCCTTGCCCTCGCAGCAGTCGACCTCACGGATAATCAGCTCATGGGATACGTCTACCATTCGACGGGTCAGGTAACCGGAGTCTGCGGTACGAAGTGCGGTATCGGACAGACCCTTACGGGCACCATGAGCGGACATGAAGTACTCCAATACGTCCAGACCTTCACGGAAGTTGGACTTAATAGGCAGCTCAATGGTTCTACCGGTTGTATCTGCCATCAGACCACGCATACCGGCAAGCTGTTTAATCTGCTGATTGGAACCACGGGCACCGGAGTCCGCCATCATGAAGATGTTGTTGTACTTATCCAAGCCTGCCAACAGCACATCTGTCAGCTCCTTATCCGTTTCATTCCAGGTCTCAACAACCGCACGATATCTCTCTTCCTCTGTGATGAGACCTCTGCGGAAGTTCGCGGAAATCTTGTCAACTGTCGCCTGTGCTTCTGCCAGCATCTCCGGCTTCTTCTCAGGCACAGTCATATCGGAAATAGATACGGTCATGGCAGCTCTTGTAGAATACTTGTAACCAATCGCCTTCACATCGTCCAGCACCTCAGCGGTCTTGGACGCACCGTGGGTATTGATAACCTTCTCCAATATCTGCTTCAAGCCCTTCTTACCGACATGGAAATCCACCTCAGGTAACAGGAAGTTTTCAGGCACGCTTCTGTCTACAAAGCCCAAATCCTGGGGCAGAATCTCATTGAAAATGAATCGTCCCAAGGTGGACTCTACCGTACCGGTAATGGTCTCACCCTCCGCATTTACTTTGCTGACACGCACCTTGATTCTGGAATGCAGAGTCAGCGCCTGATTCTCATATGCCAAAATCGCTTCATTGACACTCTTGAAGAACTTGCCCTCGCCCAATGCACCGGGTCTCTCCTGGGTCAGATAATAGATACCAAGCACCATATCCTGGGAAGGAACGGCAACAGGGCCGCCATCAGAAGGCTTCAGCAGGTTGTTGGGAGACAGTAAGAGGAATCTACACTCCGCCTGTGCTTCAACAGACAAAGGAAGATGCACTGCCATCTGGTCTCCATCGAAGTCTGCATTGAACGCGGTACATACCAACGGATGCAGCTTGATTGCTTTACCCTCTACCAGAATCGGCTCAAATGCCTGAATACCAAGTCTGTGCAGGGTCGGTGCACGGTTCAGCATCACAGGATGCTCCTTAATGACCTCCTCCAACACATCCCACACCTGAGTATCCAGTCTCTCCACCAATTTCTTGGCATTCTTGATGTTCTGGCTGATTCCCTTACCAACCAATTCCTTCATAACGAAGGGCTTGAACAGCTCGATTGCCATCTCCTTGGGAAGACCACACTGATAAATCTTCAGCTCCGGGCCAACGACGATAACGGAACGTCCGGAATAATCCACACGCTTACCCAACAGGTTCTGACGGAAACGTCCGGATTTACCCTTTAACATATCAGACAGAGACTTCAGCGCTCTGTTACCCGGTCCTGTTACAGGACGTCCACGTCTACCGTTATCAATCAGCGCATCAACCGCTTCCTGAAGCATTCTCTTCTCATTGCGCACAATGATGTCAGGAGCACCCAACTCCAACAGCTTCTTCAGACGGTTATTTCTATTGATAATTCTTCTATACAAATCATTCAGATCGGAGGTTGCGAAACGACCGCCATCCAACTGTACCATAGGACGCAGATCGGGGGGAATCACAGGAATCACATCCATAATCATCCACTCCGGCTTATTGCCTGAACCCAGGAAAGCCTCCACCACTTCCAGTCTCTTGATGATACGCGCACGCTTCTGACCGGAGGACTCCTTCAGTCCCGCCTTCAGCTCAGCCTCTTCCTTCTCCAGATCGATAGCCTGCAGTAACTCCTTAATTGCCTCTGCACCCATACCCACACGGAACTTGTTGCCCCATGTCTCTCTGGCATCCTGATATTCCTTCTCAGACAGCACCTGCTTATGCTCCAGATTGGATTCACCTGCATCCAATACGATGTAGGAAGCAAAGTACATTACTTTCTCCAAAATTCTGGGAGACAGATCCAGAATCAGTCCCATACGGCTGGGGATACCTTTAAAATACCATATGTGGGATACCGGAGCTGCAAGCTCAATATGTCCCATACGCTCTCTACGCACACTTGCCTTGGTGACTTCCACACCGCAACGATCGCAGACTACGCCTTTATATCTGATCTTCTTATACTTACCGCAATGACACTCCCAATCCTTGCTGGGTCCAAAGATTTTCTCGCAGAACAATCCTTCGCGTTCCGGCTTCAGTGTTCTGTAGTTAATTGTCTCCGGCTTCAACACCTCGCCATGGGACCACTCGCGGATCTTATCCGGAGAAGCCAACCCAATCTTGATGGCGTCAAATGTCATAGGCTGATAGGTTTCTGTTTTTGTTTCTGACATTTATGGCACTCCCTTTCCAATTAATCAATACTCATCTTCGTTCTCATCAAAGCTATCACTGAACTCATCGTCGGAAAAGCTGTCGTCATCGGCACTTACCAGCTCACCGCTCTCCTCATCGAATTCCTGTGCCTGATAGCCCATCTCTCCCAGAGAATTGTTGTCGTAATCGTCGTACTTGCGATCGCCTTCCATCTCATAGCGGTAATCGGTATCGCCGTAATCGATGGTCTCCATGATCTCAACCTCTGTCTGATCCTCACGCAGTACACGCACATCTAATCCAAGTGCCTGCAGCTCTTTCAGCAGCACCTTGAAGGATTCGGGAATTCCGGGCTCCGGGATATTATCTCCCTTGATGATTGCCTCGTAGGTCTTCACACGTCCCACTACATCGTCGGACTTCACGGTCAGAATCTCCTGCAGGGTGTAGGAAGCACCATATGCCTCCAGTGCCCAAACCTCCATCTCACCGAAACGCTGTCCGCCGAACTGCGCTTTACCACCCAATGGCTGCTGTGTTACCAGAGAGTACGGTCCGGTAGAACGTGCGTGAATCTTATCATCTACCAGGTGATGGAGCTTTAAGTAATGCATGTGGCCGATGGTTACAGGGCTGTCAAAATACTCACCTGTTCTACCGTCACGCAGGCGTACCTTACCGTCTCGTGAGATCGGTACACCCTTCCAAAGCTTTCTATGCTCTCTATTGTCAGACAGATACTGCAGTACCTCCGGCAGTAGTTCGTCCTTATGCTTTGCTTCAAACTCTTCCCATTCCAGATTGACATAATCGTTTGCCAAATCCAGAGTGTCCATAATATCTTTCTCGTTAGCACCGTCGAAGACAGGAGTTGCCACATTAAAGCCCAACGCCTTGGCAGCCAGAGACAAGTGAATCTCCAATACCTGTCCAATGTTCATACGGGAAGGCACACCCAAAGGATTCAATACGATATCCAGGGGTCTGCCGTTGGGCAGATAAGGCATATCCTCCACCGGAAGCACGCGGGAAACCACACCCTTGTTACCGTGACGACCAGCCATCTTATC
>JAFVDW010000078.1 GCA_017478245.1 Lachnospiraceae bacterium | reverse complement strand
TAAAATCTGTATCGGACGGCGATGCTACGGCGCAGGCAACTCAGGCGGCAGTAAACAGTGCAGTGGATGCGCAGATGGCAACCGAGGCAGTGCGGGCGCAGATTACTACCAATGTAGAAGCACAGATGAAGACTGAGGCAGTGCAGGTACAGATTGCTTCCAATGTGGATGCGCAGATGGTAACGGACGCAGTACAGACAAAGATTGCGGAGAATACAGAGGCACAGATGACCACAGATGCAGTACAGGCACAGATTACCACCAATGTAGATGCACAGATGGCAACCGATGATATTAAGACGACGATTGCCCGGAACACAGAGTTGCAGGTTCAGAAGGCAATCGCGGACAATATGGCAGGTGAGACGGTGCAAAGTAAGCTTGCCCAGGCAAGCGAGGGTGCCAAATCGGTAATCGCCCTGAAGACTTCCTTAGACAGCTATAATAGCTTTTATCTTGGTCTGCAGGCATATACTGCAGGTGTGGCAGAGGCGGCAGGCGGAGCAGCCACATTAAAAGGAGGCGTGGATGAGTTGAAGACCGGCTCTGGCAAACTGAATGCCGGCATGGGAGAACTATATGACGGTATCTTAAAATTACAGAAGGGTGCGCCGACACTGATCGATGGGGTCACTCAGCTTAGAGACGGTTCTATGAAGCTGTCTGACGGATTAAAGGAATTTGATGAAAAAGGCATTCAGGAGCTGGTGCAGTTCGTGGAGGAGGATCTGGATGGCGTGATCGAGAGATTGAAAGCCACTGCCGAGGTCTCAAAGAATTATAAATCCTTCGCAGGAATCAGCGATGGAATGGAGGGCGAAGTGAAATTCATCTACCGCACAGAAGAGATTGAATAATCGGGTACAGGTCATTGTACCGGTTGAGGGAGATTGACCGGGTAAGAAAAGGGTATGGATGAATTAAATTTAGTGATTCTTCCCAATTTTGTGTTTTAAAGATTGATTCATATGTATAAATGTGCTAAAATTAGATTTGATTATACAAGACCATGAGTGACCGTACGATATGGGAGGAAGGTATACATGCATAAAAAGTTCAGTCATACCCAAAAAACAAAGAGACTTGTGTTGGTCGTAGACGATGAATTCATCAATCGTGAGATACTCTGCAATATATTGCAGGAGGATTACCATGTACTCTATGCAGAGAATGGCAGACAGGCACTTCAGATGGTGAAGGAGCATGGACAGACGTTGTCTTTGATCCTGTTGGATCTTCTGATGCCGGAGATGGATGGCTTTGAAGTGATTGAGATTCTGCGTGCGGATGCAGAGCTGAAGCACATTCCAATCATTGTTGCAACCTCTGAGAATACTGCGGAAGTAAAGAGCTTGAAAATGGGTGCGGTAGACTTTATCAAGAAGCCCTATGACGCACCGGAAGTGATTCTGGCAAGAGTGAGTCGCATCATTGAATTGTCCGAGGACAAGATGATCATTCAGGCGGCGGAGAAGGATGAACTGACAGATTTGTTCTCCAAGACCTTTTTCTATGAGTACACGCAGATGATGGAGCGCTATTATCCAGAGTGGGAGATGGATGCCATTGTGTTGAATATCGATCATTTTCATCTGGTGAATGAGATTTACGGCAGACCCTTTGGCGACAGGGTATTGAAGCTGATTGCAGATATGATTCGTGACTATCTGATTGAAGTGGAGGGCATGGCATGCCGTTGCGAGGCGGATACCTTCTTCGTGTATGCCACCCATCAGGAGACTTATACAGAGTTCCTGTACCGGATTCTGGATGGTCTGGAGGAGCTTTCCAAGACTCCTCGTATCCGTCTGCGTATGGGGGTATATACCACACCCGGTCGCGAGATTGAGATGGAGCGCAGATTTGACAGGGCGAAGATTGCCTGCAATACCCTGCGTGGCAATTATGCCAAATCTATTGCCTATTATGACATGAATCTTCATGATAAATCTATTTTCTCGGAGCGCTTGATCAATGATATACATGATGCATTGGAGCAGAAGCAGTTCAAGGTATACTTCCAGCCCAAATATGACCTGCAGTCGGATACGCCCGTACTTCGCAGTGCGGAGGCATTGATCCGTTGGCAGCATCCGGAATTCGGCATGGTCAGTCCCGGCGCATTTATTCCGCTGTTTGAGCAGAATGGTCTGATCCAGATGTTGGATTATTATGTGTGGAGAGAGACGGCAGCGCAGATCCGCAAGTGGAAGGATGAGTGCAATGTGACGATTCCGGTATCGGTGAATGTGTCCAGGATTGATCTCTATGATCCGCTTTTGGAGGATAAGCTGCTGGGGCTTTTGAAGGAGTACAATCTGACCACCAAGGAAATGTATTTGGAGATTACCGAGTCGGCTTATGCTGATGATGCTGATCAGTTGATAGACGCAGTGGAGGCGCTGAGGCAGCATGGCTTTATGGTGGAGATGGACGATTTCGGTTCCGGCTATTCTTCTCTGAACATGTTGGCACTGATGCCGGTGGATGTACTGAAGCTGGATATGAAGTTTGTGCGGAGAGCCCATGAGGATGAGATGAGTCTACGCATGATTCAGTTGATTGTAGATATTGCACATTTTCTGGCTGTGCCGGTGGTGGCAGAGGGAATTGAGTTGGAAGAGCAGTACCATTTGCTGAAAGAGTCCGGCTGTACTGTGGGACAGGGGTACTATTTCTCTAAGCCGGTTTCCGCAGAGGAGTTCTCACAGTTCTTTGAGAAGTAGGAGGCCGTTTTTGGAGCGTACAGAACACAAGAAGTTGACGGAAGAATAAAAATAAGGGAGAACAGACTATGTTGACAATAGACGCATTGAAAGAATACGGAGCCAACACAGAGGAAGGGCTGGGCAGATGCTTTGGCAATGAAGCTCTCTACTTGAGATTGGTGGGTACTGTTCCGGGTGAGCCAAACTTTGATAAGCTGGCGGAGGCTGTGGGGCAAAATGATTTGGACACTGCCTTTGAGATGGCGCATGCTTTGAAGGGAGCCATGGGGAATCTGTCCCTCACTCCCATCGCAGAGCCAGTGAGCGAGATGACGGAGCTGCTGCGTGCCCGCACGGAGATGGATTACAGTGAACTGTTGGAAAAGGTACTGGCGGGAAGAGATGCACTGAAAGTGATTGCGGAAGCATAGGAGAGTGGAAATCAACAAGACCGGAGAAGGTATTTCTTCGGTCTAACATTTTTCAGAAAATCATAATAATTTGTTAAAGAAATTTATAATGAAAGGTTGCTATAATGTCCCATGTCATGACAGACCAAAGGGAAAGGTATGGGGTAGCATTATGAGCAGCAACTATCGCAATCAGGAAAATGAGAACAGACAGTATACAAGTGGTGGGAAGAGAAGAAAGAAAAAGAAGAAGGCAAAGAGAAGATTTCTGGTGCAATGTGTGTTTCTGTTGGGGACTTTTCTAAATCTGATACTGACTTTCTATTTGCTTGGGAGGATTCGGGCGCTGTCGCCGGAAAGTAAGGCAGCAGACGCCGGGGGGAGCTCTATCGCGCAAAGCGTAGTTGCCGACAAAGAAGAGCCTATGGATGCGGATGAATTGGCATGGGTGAGGGCGAATGCGGAGTTTTTCCCGGAGGGGAAGGTGGAACACTCTGTGGACAACCCCGGTCTGATTCATTTTCTGTATCAATATGGGAAGGGAGATTATGAGACCGGCGGAGATATTTCGTTTTCCAAAGCCGAAAGAACTGCCGAGCTTCCGTTGTTGATGCAGTGGGATGCCAGATGGGGGTTCGAGGAGTATGGCAGCAGCGTGATTGGTATCACAGGATGCGGTCCTACCTGTGTATCCATGGTAGTGCTGGGGATTACAGGGGACTTTTCAGCGAATCCCAAGACGTTGGCAGATTGGGCGACAGTGAATGGTTATTATATGCAGGGAACAGGTACGAAATGGAGTTTTATTCTGGATGGTGCAGCAGCCTTTGGCGTCAGGGGAAAAGAGCTCGGTAGCGGAATGAAGCAGATCCTGTCCGAACTGGAAGCAGGCAATCCGGTGATTTTGAATGTGGGAGCCGGGCATTTTACGGACGCTGGACATTTCATTGTTGCGGTAGGCGTGGCGGGTGATCAGATTATCATTAACGACCCCAATAGCATGGAGAATAGCAGACATGGTTGGACGGCAGAGGAGATTCAGGGAGAGATTCGTGATGCGTGGGTATTTTACCCATAATTGTAATGATATAAAAAAGGTCTGAGAAAGGGATTTTTGATGTGATATACAGAGAGGATATGTTGGAACTGACCCGGAGAATGACCCCGGAGCGCACTTGCTTTTCGCGGATTGCAGGTGCTTATATGGATGCGGAGGGATATGAGGATGGCACATTTAATATCCATTTTTTGAAATTATCCGGCAGTGATAAGAAGAAAAATCTGGAGCTTGCCAAGAGCATTCCTTTTTCCAAGACCAATGAGGAACTGAAGGAATATGTATTTCCGGAGGGGGCTGCGCGCAAAAGCGGCATGTGGTCACTTCTGATGGCGATGAGAGAGCGGGAGCTTAAGGATGATGGTTTGTTAAATATGTTTTATGAGCTGATGGGAGAAGCCTATGTGTCAGAGGTGGATTACGCCATTTATGTATTTTTTGGCTCCTACGATGTGCCTGTCAAAGGGAAGGACAAGGAATGGCTGGAGGGCTCGGAGGAGGTCTATCAATTTCTGGTCTGCGCAGTGTCACCTCTGGCGGGCGAATATGAACCGGGTAAGCCGGAATTTGGTTTCCTGTTCCCGGCTTTTTCCAACCGATGTACCGATACGGAGCGAATCCATATTTTCCATGCGGATTCCGCTTTTGAACAGACAGAAGTAATGAGGCGTATCTTAGGGCAGTGACCGGGAAGGCGTGTTTGTCTTGACAATCAGTGGCATTCCTGAAGCACGGAAGAAATTTGTAAGGGCAAAAAGTTTCGGAATACTCCCGGAACTTTTTCTTTTTTTGTGACCTGAATGAATAATTGGTGTGTATAAGGGTAAGAGTTCACAGCTACTTACAATAAACTTCTTGTCGGATTGGAAATGCAGAAACAATGCAGAAGGGTATGAGTCGGAGATATTTCAGAATGAAGAGTGAGAAAAAAGAGTTGAAACATATAATGGAAGACGGAAAGATAGTGGATTTATATTGGGCACGCTCTGAGACTGCTATCACCGAGACAACGAGCAAATACGGAAAATATTGCTACAGAATAGCCTACAATATTCTGTATGACAGAGAAGACGCGGATGAGAGCGTCAATGATACATGGCTGAGCGCGTGGAACAGTATGCCGCCGCACAGACCCTCTATGCTGTCTACCTTTTTGGGGAAGATTACCCGCAGAGTTTCTTTGAACCGGTGGCGGGACAAGCATGCCCAAAAGCGGGGCGGGGGAGAGATACCGTTGGCGTTGGAGGAACTGGAGGATTGCATTCCGTCGAGGCGCTTCGTGGAGGATGAAGTGGAAGCAAAAGAGCTGGGGCAGGTGATCGACCGCTTTTTGGACACCCTGCAGGAGATGGAACGGAATGTATTTATCAGGAGGTATTGGAATCTGGACTCCGTTCGGCAGATTGGTGAGCATTTCGGATTCAGTGAAAGCAAAGTAAAGACGATGCTCTGGCGCACCCGGGAGAAGCTTGCGGCAGAGCTTGAAAGGGAAGGAACCTGGCTATGAGCGAGAAGCAGGATATTGCAAGACGCAAAATAAGCGCGGAGGAGTTGCTGGAAGCTATCGGAGAGATTGGCGATGAGAAGATTAAGGCAGCCGAGGACGCGGCATTGCTGCGGTCAAAAAGGATATATATGATTCGCAGGTGGTCTGTGCTGGCTGCCAGTGCCTGTATTGTATTGGTGGTCGGCTACAGTGCGTGGAGACTGGGAGAAGGGAGCTTAAAAAAAGATGGCACACAGTCTCAAAGTGCGATAGTGGATACTTCCGAAGACAATACTTATGATATGGCTATAGAGGAAGATGTGCTTTGGTTTACAGCCGGAGCGGTCAAAGAGGAAGTGCTGAAGGAGTATAAGCCGGCGAATGAACAGGAAACTGTAGGGCGGACAGAGGCGGCACAGGATATGCAACAGGATATGGAACAGAATTCTGTGAAGGAAGAGTCCCCTGTAGAAAAGCTTGCAGGCGTAGATGAGCCGCTGTTTGTGGGATATGAGGGGGATTTGTATGTGGCTACGGATGACTTTGCTGTTGAAGACGATGTGAGAATCGCCCGGAGCGGGCAGCTTTCCTTGGCACAGGAGTATTCCTTCGATGCGTATGTAGTTGAAGGGCGACCGGAGCTTGTGACAATCTTCATCAACGGAGGCTTTGCGGTCTATCAAAGAATTTACGATTTTGAGCTGGAGATAGAAGGGCTAACTTATGGTTTGCAGCATATTGCCGCCCTGCCCCAACCCGGAGAGATCATTCGTGATGGTGTTGATTTCACTATTTATGAAAATGCCGGAGAGGAGGGAGAGGGCAGCTATCTTATCAATTTGTCTGCCTATCTGTGCCGCGCCTATCCCGAACTCTTTACCTCAGAGGAAAACTGGGCGGAGTTCTGGTGGAGCGTGGGTCCCATCGATTAGTGATACGACAGATAGTGCAGAATCAGATAGCATAAAATGACACAGAATTTTAAGGAGGAAGAGGTATGACTGGAAAAAAAGGATGGGTACTATTACTGCTCATGACATTGTTTCTATGTACGGCATGTCAAAAGCCGGTAGATGCTGACGAGGTATTCTATGTAGAACCGGAGACGGGGGAAGCTGATGAAAACAGTTACGAGGAGGATGGAACCGCAGCAGGTAGTGAGAATGTATGTATCAATTTACCGGCAGCCCCCAAAATGCTCATGCTGAACGATCATCTGTATGTAGATACCGGTGAGACTGATTCGATGCCGGGGTGTGGAAACTTGGATTTTGCAGTGGAGTGTGTGATAGCGGAAGGAGAGATTCCTACAGAGAACGGGCAAGTGAATTTTCAAGCCCAAACAGGTTATACAGAAGGCTATGGCGGTCAGTATTCTTGGCGGCAAAATAGAGTGGAACTGCCTATAGAAGGAAATTGGCATATCTTTGCCTATAACGAAAATAATCTGGAAGGGATATCCATGACGGTTCTGGACAATACAGATACATGGGTGAAGGTTGCTTTTACCGGTGACCGGGCGGAGGAGGTATACTTTGGCGATGATTATTTGCTGGAGCGTTTGGATGAAGAGACAGGAGAATGGAGCTGGGTTCCCATCGTATTTGAGGGGGATTGGGGGTATAATGACATTGCATATCGAATCCCGCAAGGCGAAGCTGCGGAGTGGGAAACACAGTTTCAGTGGTTGTACGGCAGACTGCCTGCGGGAACCTACCGTATCGTAAAGGAGGTAGGTATCTTTACCGATGGACAGTCGAGGTATGAGAAGTATTGGTACTCCGCCGTGTTTGAAGTGTAAACTTATTTTGACATGCGTAGATGCTCCGCCTGGAGTTCACGGTATAGCTTTTTGGCGCTCCAGAACACATTGGTAGGGGTAAGGATTGCTTTCAGGGCAATGGGAGGTATTCCGGCTGCTCTGTAAGCATCCAGAAAAGTATCCAATTCCTCAGAGGTGATACCGGAGAAGACCATCATTTCAGTCATAACAGGTAATAAGAGCGGGGACTGAAAGGTATCCCCATCATCCTGTCCATGAGCCGGAACACCTGCAATCCCTGCCAGATACCCAAGTGAGCAGTCATATTGATTCCCGGATACGGTTTTGGTCTGGATGCCCAATGAGCTACAGACCTCCTGTATCCGGGAAGCTTTTTTGCGTTCAAGAGAAAAAAATAAAATCTGTTTCTGCGTTTTCATAAAGCTTCTCCATGTGTTATTGCTCTAAATTTAGTTCCTATTATAGTCCTGATATAACAGATGTACAACCATATCTTCTAAAATTTTTATAAAAGCACTGGTAATAATAGATTCCCTGTGTTATAATGGTATAAAATTTAATTGCGCAAAATTTAAAAATATGATTTTATTACAAAAATACAAGGTAAGATTAAATATATCAAAATGGATGTTCTTCAAGGACAGAAAGGAAAGGATGATAAAATGAGCGAAGCATTTGACATTCAGGCATATATGACCGCAGGAGTGGAACGCATAGTGAAGGGGGCGCTTCGTGCCACAGTGAAGAATCCCAGGGAGAGTGCTTTTATGGTGCGTTATGCGGCAGCCAGCAGGAGAGCCTCCAAGCTGCGCGACCGGGAGGAAAAGGAGGGCTTGCATGTACCGGCATTTCTGATTGCCAGCATCACCAGTAGCTGTAATTTACACTGTGCAGGCTGCTATTCCAGAGCCAATCATGCCTGTGTGGACACCGCACCTCAAAATCAATTAACTGCCGAAGAATGGGAGCAGATATTTTTGGAAGCACAGGATTTAGGGGTGGGCTTTATTCTGTTGGCAGGAGGCGAGCCTATGGTGCGTCTGGATGTGATCAAGAAGGCAGGGGATTTTCCCGATATTCTGTTCCCCATTTTTACTAACGGAACTATGATCGGTGAGGAGTATCTGAAGCTGTTTGACAGGTGCAGGAATCTGCTTCCGGTGATATCCATCGAGGGCGATGAGGCTGCCACAGATCACAGGAGAGGAGCAGGAGTCTATCAGAAGCTGATTGCCGGAATGGAGCGCTTACAGGAGAAGGATTTGATTTATGGTGCATCCATTACAGTAACCACGGATAATCTGGAGGATGCGGTTTCGGAGGAATTTATGGAAGACTTAAGAGACCGGGGTTGCAAGGCGGTATTTTTTATTGAGTTTGTGCCAGTTACGGAGGAGGCAACCCATCTGGCACCGGAGGAGAAGGAACGTGTATTTTTGAAAGAACATATTGCTGCATTGCGCGAAAAATATACGGATATGGTATTCGTGTCCTTCCCCGGAGATGAGAAGACCTCCGGAGGCTGCGTGGCGGCAGGCAGAGGTTTCTTCCATATCAATTCCCATGGCGGCGCAGAGCCTTGTCCTTTCTCACCCTATTCGGATATCAATGTGCGTGACACCTCCCTGAAGGATGCCATCGGCTCCAAGCTGTTTCGCGCATTGCAGTCGGAGGAGGTGCTGCGGGAAGAGCATGCCGGCGGATGCGTCCTGTTCGAGCGAAGAGAACAGGTGGAGGCAATTCTGCAGAGATCATAATATTGCGTCTTATGAGCCTGACCAGTGTAGTATTTTTCTGGTTGGGCTCTTTTTTTGTGTAATAGGAATTGCAGAGCAATTCCTATTACACAAAAAGCGTTCCGCTATGGATGCGCACTCGCGCGTAACGTAAATGTTGCATAAATGCAGGTTTATCGCATTGTAAAAAAATACTTGACAATGATTTCCTACTGTGATAACATTTGTTTCAAGAAAACCTACTAAACTGATAGGAAATGTATAAAATGATAAAACGCGAAAGGGAGGTGAGCCTATGGTAAATGAAGAGCGTATCATCAGAGAATTTGAAAAACTGGTATCCTTCGATTCCGAATCCTATTCAGAATGGGAGATTAAGGAATATTTAAAGCAGAAGCTGCAAAGTCTTGGATTGACAGTGACGGAGGATGATGCGGGGGAACAGCTCACAGGTAAGAGCACCGGGTCAGCCGGCAATCTGTATGGTATCCTCCCAGGAAATAAGGAAGGAGAGCCAATCCTCTTCTCAGCACACATGGATACGGTGAGTCCGGGAGTGGGAAAGCAGGCGATCCTCCACGAGGAAGGAATGATTACTTCGGATGGAACCACTGTGTTGGGAGCAGATGATATTGGTGGTTTGGTCTCCATCCTGGAGGCACTTACCATCATACAGGAGCAAGCCATACCCCATCCCGATATTGAGGTTATATTTTCCGTAGCCGAGGAGCTTTACTGTAAGGGCGCAGGCGTATTTGATTACACAAGGGTTCGTTCCCGGATCGCCTATGTTCTGGATCTCGTAGGAGACATTGGAACAGCGGCGCTTAGCGCGCCATCTATTTTATCGGTGGAGGTAGCAGTGCAAGGAAAAGCGGCGCATGCGGGATTCGCACCGGAGGATGGTATCAATGCCCTGAACATTGCGGTGCAGGCATTGTCCGAGATACAAGTGGGTCATGTTTCCGCGGATACCACAGTGAACTTTGGTACGATTGAAGGCGGCAGCGGCAAGAACATTGTTCCCGAATGGATTCATATCACTGGAGAGATTCGAAGCTTGCGTCATGAGAAGGCATTAGAGAGGGCGGAGGAAATTAAGCAGATTTTTGAAGCGAAAGCGGCAGACGCGGGCGCCAGGGTAAAAGTACATATTACAGAAGAGCTTAAGGCATATCGTATAGACCCAGGGGAAGCAGTGGTAAGGCGATATGAACAGGCACTCACAGAGCTGAAGTATGTGTATCCTCAATATGTGGACACCTTCGGCGGAAGTGACAATAATCACCTGAACAAGAATGGAATTCATGGAATCGTCATAGCCAATGCCATGCATGAGGTTCATACGACCCATGAATATACCAGGATTTCTGAACTGGTACAAAGTGCAGAAATCACATTAAAGCTTATGACACTTTAGGAGGAGTGAGATGCTAACACTTAAATATGTGAAAACAGAGTCAGCCATCAGTGTGTTTGCACGATGTAAAAGCACAAGGTGTTTCACACGAAAAAGATTACCTGAGATAACGAATCATTTATAGGCGCAAGAAGCGCAGAAAGAGGAGAATTATGAAGAAGAAAATTGCATCACTTTTAGTAGCAACCCTATTTTCCACATTAGTACTTACGGCTTGTGGAGAGACCGTGGCACCTGCCAATGCGGGCAACACCACACAGACGCAAGAGACAGCAGATACCAATGCGGCAGATGCAGAGGATACTGCCCAGGCAGAAGCGTCTGTAGCGGATACTGACGCTGCAGAGGTGGAGGAGACCACAGAGGAGACAAAGGATTATGGTACCTTGAGCGTGGCTTTCCCTACAGGTAATATTCGTATTGCTATCGATATTCTGGCATTGCAGTTGGGATACTTTGAGGAAGAGGGTGTAACGGTACAGCCGGTAAATATCAAAGGAAATGATGCGCTGACAGCCATCAACGAGGGCAGTGAGCAGTTGGATATTCTGACAGTTGGTTTTGTTCCGGATTTGCAGGCACTTGCCTCCGGATATGATCTCTGCTTCGTAGCAGGTACCGCAGTAGAAGGTGGTGCGCTAATCGCCAAGAAAGGTAGCGCTGTCAACTATCAGAGCGGTGACACCATCATTGATTTGAATGCAATCGCAGATGCAAAGCTTGGTTTTGTCAGAAATGAATCGGCATGGGTTGTAACACGTCAGTATCTCTTAGATCATGGTGTGAGCGAAGATACCATCAAGGCAATCGAAGATGAGAATGCAGGAAGCATCACCTACTATGGCGAGGAAACCGAGGTTGCACAGGCAGTGCAGAAGGGTGAGATTGAGGTGGGTTTCCTGCCTATGGAATATGCACTGTTGTACGCAGACGCTTATGAACTGGAAGTGATTGCGGCAAGCGGTGATTTGCAGCCCAACTATGTATGCTGCCGAGAAGTCACCTCTCCTGCAAAGCTGAATGCCAAGAAGGACGCATTCGTGGCTTACGAGACCGCTCGTATCAGAGCTTGGGAATATTACAAGCAGGGTGAGACTGACGATACCGTAAAAGCAGATGTGGTAAAGATTGTAACCGATTATTCCGGCAAGGAAGCAGACTATGTAGAGACCTATTTGTACGGTGGCGTGACTAAGTATTCCGCAGACCCCAATGCAAAGGGTATCGCAAAATATGTGTTGGCAGCATATAATTCCGGTGCACTGTCCAGTTCGGATATTGATTTCGGTACCTACGATATTGCGCAGAACATTGATACCTCCGCATACAAGACTGCTTTGGATAATCTGGTTGCAAAGAATGCTGACAACGCATTCTACAAGGAATTGCAGGAGCTATATACAGAATCAAATTAACAAGTATTAAAGAAAATGAAAAAAGTAGAGGAGTGACGGACATGGCAAACAGTTGCGATATCAGTGCAAGACTGAAAAAAGGGAACAACGGTCCCATAGACTATACAGACGCAGAAGCAGAAGCACACGCTCGTGAGGTCGGGGTGGATCCCCGTCCCCGCGAGACATTGGAGGAGATTGATGAAAGAGGTGCCTTCATCCGCCAGCCGAATGCCTTTATCAAGCCCTTCGGAGACGAAGAAGGGGATTTGAAGGCGGAAGCAGGAAGATATGCCATCTTTTGGGCACATGGCTGCAACTGGTCCAACAGACCGGTGATTGCCAGGGATATCCTGGGCTTGCAGGATGTAATTGCGGATACCACCACTACCCACAGCGGAGAGACCAATGTGTACGGCCATGGATTCGCAGATCAGCCGGATCATAAGGACCCGTTAGGCGGCGCATATTTCTTAAGTGAGTATTATAATAACGGTAATCCAGATTTCAAGGGACGCGCTACCACACCGGCTTTTGTAGATATCAAGGAGCGCAAGACAGTCAACAATGATTATCACAGACTGTCCAATTACATCGAAGTACAGTTCCGCCCCTTCCAGCCTGTGGATGCGCCGGATCTGTATCCGGTTAAATTCCGAAAGGAAATTGATGAGTTCAACGACTGGCTGTTCCCTCATGTGAACAACGGACATTACCGTATGGCATTCTGCCAGTCATGGGAGGCATACAACGAGGCGTATGAGGATTTCTTCGAGTCGCTTGAGAAGCTGGATCAACGTCTTGCAACCAACCGTTTTCTGTTCGGTGATTACATTACCGACAGTGATATTCGTCTCTATGTGACGATCGTGCGTTGGGAGACCTGGTATTATCGAAATATCGGTCCGATGAAGAAGCGTGTTACGGAGTACCCGAATCTGTGGGGCTATATCAAGGAGCTTTACAGTATACCGGAATTCAAAAAGTACACCTTCTTTGAGTTCGACACCGACAAGGGACCGGGATTGTTCGCTGATTATGCGGCGCGCATCGCCTCTCAGGTTCCTTATGAGGAGCTGTGGAAGACGGATGGAGAGCGCAAAAAGCTTTCCGCCCATCCCGATGAGATTTATCTGCGTCATCCTGAGGGAGAGACCTACGAGGAGTATGCAGGAGCTATTTCCAAGACCATTTGGAATAGTGCAAGCCAGGAGGAGCGTAATCCGAAAAATGGGACTTTAAGTCAGGATGCTTCAATCAATCCTTTAAAAGGCAAACTGTAAAACAAATTGAATTAAGGTGATTTTAGAACTGTAAATGGGCATGGTTCTGAAAGAGAATGGAAGAGTAGAGATGAAAGTATATCAGAATTTCACACAACTGGTGGGCAAGACGCCTTTGCTTGAGCTTACCGGATATGAATCGGAAAAAAAATGTAATGCCACAATTCTCGCAAAGCTGGAATATTTTAACCCGGCAGGCAGTGTGAAGGATCGTATCGCAGTAGCCATGATTAAGGATGCGGAGGAAAAGGGTTTATTAAAGCCGGGTTCTGTCATCATTGAACCTACCAGTGGCAACACCGGAATCGGTCTTGCGGCTGTGGCTGCATCTAGAGGTTATCGCACCATTCTCACCATGCCCGAAACAATGAGTGTAGAGCGCAGGACCATGTTGGCTGCCTATGGTGCAGAGCTGATCCTGACAGAAGGAGATAAAGGCATGCGTGGGGCGATTGAGAAAGCAAGAGAGCTTGCGGACTCTATTCCCCACAGCTTTATTCCCGGTCAGTTTACAAACGAAGCCAACCCCAGAGTCCACTATGAGACCACAGGACCCGAAATCTGGAAGGATGCAGACGGACGGGTAGATGTGTTTGTGGCAGGTGTGGGCACCGGAGGCACGCTTTCCGGTGTTGGCAAATATCTGAAAGAGAAAAACCCGAAAACGCGGGTAATCGCAGTGGAACCGGAGGATTCTCCGGTACTGTCAAAGGGGCGTGCTGGTTCCCACAAGCTGCAGGGACTTGGCGCCGGATTTATTCCATACACTTTGGATATGGAGATTTTTGATGAAGTGATTGCAGTAGGGACAGAGGACGCCTACAAGGCAGCCAGAACTGTTGCGCACACAGACGGTATTTTGCCGGGCATCTCATCGGGAGCAGCGCTTCATGCAGCATGGGTGCTTGCAAAGAGACCGGAGAACCGCAAGAAAAAGATTGTTGTACTGTTTCCCGATGGCGGAAGCAGATATTTGTTTTCTCCTATTTACTCTGAAAACAGGGGGAAGAATAATGAGTGAAATAAATGTGAATGAAAAGAAAGAAGGAGCGGCAGAGATTCCCTATACCATAGAAATCAATCATGTATCCTTCGATTATATAGATAAAAAGACACGCTTTGGTGCGTTGCATGATGTCAGCCTCAAAATCCGCAAGGGAGAGTTCGTATGTATCCTCGGCTCCTCCGGTTGTGGCAAATCCACACTGTTAGGGCTTTTAAACGGATTGAATAAAGCAAAGAGCGGTGAGCTTATCATCAATGGCAAGCCCATCAGTGGCCCCGGCGTGGACAGAGCGGTGGTATTTCAGCAGTATTCCCTGTTTCCCTGGTTGACCGCCAAGGGCAATGTATTGTTTGGACTCAAACAGAGCGCAAAAAAATATACCAAAAAGGAGCGAGGCGAGCTTGCCATGCAATATTTGGAGAGTGTGGGATTGGGAGACTCCGCAGACAAATATCCCAGTCAGCTATCCGGCGGTATGCAGCAGAGGGTGGCGGTGGCGAGAGCGCTTGCTTTGGAATCAGAAATTTTGCTGATGGATGAGCCTTTTGGGGCGATTGACCCCAGACTTCGTCTGGAACTGCAGGAACTGGTGTCCAAGCTGTCTATTGAAAATCAAAAGACAGTGGTATTTGTCACCCATGACATTGACGAGGCGATTCTGTTGGCAGACCGTATTGTAGTTATGGAACCGGGTAAGATCCGAACCATTCTCAAGGTGGATTTTCCCCATCCCCGTGTGCGTTCCGAGCTGATTCGCAGTGATGATTATGAGAAGCTGCACAGACAGTTGACCAGTGCATTCTACGATCAGCTTATGGAAAATATAGACAAGGAGGTGGCACTGTGAGAAATCTATTGTCGGGAATCACTGCATTTTTTCACTTGGAAAAAAGGATGTACATAGAGTTTGCAATCGCCACTATTCTCTTTGGAGTAAACATTATACTCACTTTGACAATGGGTTATTATTCCGAGCATAAGGCGTACTATCCCAGCAATGCGTTCATTGTAGTGTTGATTATCGCCTGGCTTGTGTATGCAGTGAATTTATTTTGGAGTAAGAAAAAAAGTACATCCGACATTGCGGTGGTACTGTTCGGATTTTTTATTCTGTGGGAAGTGTCCTACAAGCTGGGATTTATTCACAATGATTTGTTGATTCCTTCTCCGGAAGGCTTGTTCCATGTCTTTGTGGAAAAACCCACAGAGATTCGGGATGATGTGGTTGGTTCCGTGAAGATTCTCCTGGACGGCTTCCTGATGGCAGTGATTCTGGGAACATTGCTCGGTCTTTTGGCAGGCTGGGTGGAGAGAGTACGGGAAGTGTTGCTTCCCATATCCAATGTGATTACGCTGATTCCGCCCCTGATGTTTTCGGCATATCTGATTATGATCCTGCCCACCTTCCGTGCAGCAGCGATTGCAGTTATTTTCTTTGCAGTATTCTGGCCGACCTTCCAAGGTACTGTGGCAAGAGTAGGACAGATTGATAAGAAGATCATTGAGGCGGCAAAGACCATGGGTGTGGGTACGGTCGGCATGCTCTTTAAAGTTATTTTCCCATACTGCCTGCCGGGTATCATTGGAAGTGTGTCTAAGAGCCTGCGCGGTGCATTTATGTGTCTCTCCGGGGCAGAGATGCTGGGTATTAACATCGGTATTGGCTTCTTCATTGAGAAGTACAAAAGCTTCGCAGATTACCGCTGCGTGCTTGCCGGTATTTTGACCGTAGGTGTGGTTACCACATTGTTCGATATTGTGATTAATAAGATTGAGAAGACAGTCATTAAGTGGAAGGATTAATAGAAGATAGAGGAAAGGATGGGACTTATGAAAGTATATGAGAGTATCACAGAACTGGTGGGAAGAACACCGATTGTGCATTTGAATAAGATTGAGAAGCAGGAACAGACAAGGGCAAAGCTATATGCGAAGGTGGAATCGTTTAATCCCGCGGGCTCCATCAAGGATCGTATCGCTTTGAATATGCTTGAAACCGCCGAGGCGGAAGGCAAGCTTACCCCCGGTGCCACTGTCATTGAGGGAACCAGTGGCAATACCGGTATCGGTCTGGCGGCAGTCTGTGCAGCAAAGGGCTACAAAACAGTCATTTTCATGCCTGAAAATATGAGTAAAGAACGTGTGACGCTTTTAAAGGCATATGGAGCAGAGGTACATTTGACACCCAAGGAACTGAGTATGGGAGGCAGCGGCGCAGCAGCAACAGAGCTTTTAGCCAACACGCCGGGGGCTTTCCAGCCCGGTCAGGGAGGCAATCCTGCCAATCCCGGCGCCCATTTCAAGACTACAGGTCCGGAGATTTGGGAGGATATGGATGGTAAGGTAGATATTTTCGTGGCATGTGTGGGTACAGGCGGTACCATTACCGGAACAGGACGGTATCTTAGAAGTCAGAACCCGGATGTACAGATTATCGGTGTAGAACCTGCGGGCTGTCCGGTTCTGTCCGGTGGTCAGCCCGGTCCCCACAAGATTCAGGGAATCGGCGGCGGTACTATCTGCCCGGTGACAGATATGGAGCTGATTGATGAGATTATTACGGTCACAGACGAGGATGCATATGATACCACCAGACTGATTGCCAGGACGGAAGGCATTCTTTCCGGTATTTCCGCAGGTGCAGCACTGTGGGCAGCCATTCAGGTATCCAACAGACCGGAAAATGAAGGCAAGAACATCGTATTGATTCTTCCGGATGGAGGAGACCATTATCTGTCAGAGGACTTATTTGTATAATCGTAAAGATATCCCCAAAGACACTGTGAACTGTATGGCGGCTCACAGTGTTTTTTACATGATAGCCTTTATAGTGGTTTGGTGGATTTTCAGAGGTAAGACTTGCAAGATCACTTCGCATATTATAAAATAGATGGCATGGAAAAGAATAGACTGAGTGGAAATTCATTAAAAATAATAGCTTTGCTCTCGATGACAATAGATCATATCGGGCTGGTGCTGCTTGACAATTACATTCCATTTCGATATGCGGGTAGACTTGCCTTCCCTCTGTTTGGTTATATGCTGGCAGAAGGGTGTTACTATACCCGGAATAAGCGCAGGCATTTTGCCGGAATTCTTTTGTTGGGATTGCTCTGTCAGGCAGTGTATCTGGTGGTGGAGCATAGTATCTATCAGGGGATTCTGATTACCTTTTGCCTCTCAATTCTGACCATTTATGCCATTATCTGGGCGCGGGACAGACAGGGACAATGGTGGCGGTGGCTGCTGCCTGTGGCAATGCTGGGTCTGGATCTGTTTTTGTGTAAGGGGCTTCCAATGCTTCTTCCCGGAACTGATTATGCAATGGATTATGGAATCTGGGGTGTATTATTTCCGGTACTTGTATCCTTGTCGCGCAACAGGCGTATCAAGTGGTGCCTGGCAGCCGCCGGACTGGTGTTCCTCAGCATAAGCATGGGAAACTGGCAGTGGTATTCGCTACTTGCGCTGATACCGATTTGGTTCTATAATGGGCAAAAAGGTGTGTGGAATACCAAATATTTATTTTATATTTATTATCCGGTTCATTTGATAATAATATACGGAATTTCTTTGGCTTTCACTGCATAATTAATTAATTTTTAACTCATATTAACAATTCTTTATAATTTGTTTATTGACAGCGATACCAAAAAAATAATATAGTATTAATGTCGGAAACTATTGTGTTAAGGAGGCGTATGTTAGGAAAAACGAGAAGAATCATATAAGGAGGATCTTGCATGAAGAAAAATGAAGAATATTTGATGGAATATGCACAGCTTTGCAGAGAGGCAGATAAGGTGGATCTGAAGCTGTTTGATGAATATGATGTACAAAGGGGACTGCGTGATAAGAACGGAAACGGTGTGTTGACAGGTCTTACGAATATCTCCCGTATTGAGTCCTTCAAGCTGGAGGATGGGAAGAAGGTTCCCTGCGAGGGCAGATTGTGGTATCGCGGATATGATTGTATCGAGCTGGTCAATGGATTCCGCGGCAAGCGATTTGGATTTGAAGAGGTCGCATACCTTCTGCTCTTTGGAGAATTACCTACGGCAGAACAGCTTAAGAAATTTGACGAGGTACTTGCTGTACATAGGAAATTGCCCAAGAATTTCACCAGAGATGTCATCATGAAAGCACCCAGTAGTGATATCATGAATTCGTTGACCAGAAGTGTGCTGACATTGGCATCTTACGATAAAAATTGCAGCGATACATCTATTGAGAATGTATTGCGTCAGAGTTTCAATCTCATTAGTCTGTTTCCTATCCTGAGTGTGTATGGCTATCATGCGTACAATCATTATGAGAATGATGACAGTATGTATATTCACAGACCGCAGAAGAACCTCTCCACGGCGGAGAACATTCTCATGATGCTGCGTCCGGATATGAAATATACCGAACTGGAAGCGCGTGTTTTGGATATTGCACTGGTGCTGCACATGGAGCACGGTGGAGGTAATAACTCTACTTTCACTACCCATGTAGTCACTTCCTCCGGTTCTGATACCTACTCTGTGATTGCTGCCGCCCTGTCTTCCTTAAAGGGACCCAAACACGGTGGCGCCAATATCAAGGTCGTAGAGATGATGCGTGATATTGAAGCCAATATTAAGGACTGGTCGGATGAGGATGCAGTGAGAGCATATCTGCAGAAGATTCTGAACAAGGAAGCCTTTGACCGCAAGGGGTTGATTTATGGCATGGGGCATGCAGTGTACTCACTATCTGATCCCAGAGCACAGGTGTTCAAGGGGTTTGTGGAGCAGCTTGCCATTGCAAAGGGCAGACAGAAAGATTTTGAATTGTATTCTATGATTGAGCGGATTGCACCGGAGGTGATTGCTCAGAAGGCTAGAATCTATAAGGGTGTCAGCGCGAATGTGGACTTTTACAGTGGTTTCGTGTACAGTATGTTGGAGATTCCTTTGGAGCTATACACACCGATTTTTGCAATCGCAAGAATTGTAGGTTGGAGCGCACATCGCATTGAAGAGCTTATCAACATGGATAAGATTATCCGTCCTGCGTATAAGAGTGTGATGCAGGAGAGAGATTATATAGATATCACAGAACGATAAAAGCTGAATTTATATTTTTTCTACAGCGGTCCGGGGTGACCGCTGTATTTCGCTTGTGGGAGGAAAAGAAATTGGCAGAAACGATTTTGGATTATCTGGAGCGATATGGAGAGCTGACACTTTGGGATTTCCCGCTGAACGATGTGGACGGCTTGATTCTGTGTCAGCTCTCTTATTTGAAATTTGATGGATTGGTGCCAAATGTAAAAGAGATTGCAAAATCTGTGACCTTACGGCAGATTGCGGAGCATACAGACTATGAGAATCTATATGGGGACACCCGATATGAGAAGGACAATCGGGCATTGTTTGAGGGGGTGCTGAACAGTCGCAGATTTGGCAATATGAAGCTTAACTGTTACATCAATATCATAGAAAAGGAATGGGAGACACAGTTTTCGGCTATTACCATGCTTTTGGAGGATGGAACAGCTTTTGTCGCCTTTCGTGGTACGGACGAGACGATTGTGGGGTGGAAGGAAGATTTTAACATGGCATTTCTTTCTCCTGTTCCCGGACAGACCTATAGTGCAAAATACTTGAATGTAGTTACCACCCGATTGCACGGCTCGTTTTATGTGGGTGGACATTCAAAAGGAGGGAACCTTGCTATATACAGCGCTATGAACTGCGCCCCCAGAGTACAGGAACGTATCCAAAGAATTTATAGCATGGATGGACCGGGATTCCGCCCTGAGGTGCTGGAGGAATGCGGGTATAGCAATATTGCGGATAAGGTGGTTAAACTGGTTCCGGTGTCATCTCTGGTGGGAATGCTTTTTGAGTGGGATACCCGTTATCGGGTGATACAGAGCAAGGTGCCGGGTCTGGCACAACACAATCCATATACATGGCTTGTGAAGGATGGACATTTCCAGGAGAAAGATGAAATACGGAACAGCAGAATGGTGCTGGATGTAGCAATCAATGAGTGGCTGCTTAAATTGGACGAGACGCAGATCAAAGAGTTTGTGAATGCACTTTTTCAGGTGTTGGAGGCATCCCAGGCGGATGATCTGATTACTTTTACCTCGGATTGGCGCAAAAGCATGAATGGCATGATTGTTGCGTTGAAGGAAACGGATGAACATACAAAGGAAATGGTGAAAACCATTGTAAAGGCTCTATTCGAATCCTATGGCAATCATGTGAAGGACGAAGTAAATGTGGGAATCAACCATGTTGGTACTCGTGTAAAATCCGCGAAGCACATATCCAAGACGTAAAAAGCTTCAAAATGGCATGACCATCCAGTGTAGTGCGTGTGTTGGCAAGGCGTTCGGGATGCCATTGTAAACCCAAGATAGGCAAATATTCATGAACGATTGCCTCTACGCAGCCGTCTGTTTCGCACCATTGGATAGCGCTCAGACCGCCTCCGAGACGGTCTACTGCCTGGTGATGCGCGCTGTTTACCAGTGCGGTTCTGCCATAGAGTGTATGGAGACAGGTGCCGTCTAAGATGGTTGTTGCATGATATTGATCGCCATCCTGATACTGATGAAGGTTGGCGGTAGGCAGATGCTGTACGATGGTGCCGCCAAAGGCTACATTGATGACCTGCATTCCTTTACAGATGCCCAAAACGGGAATATGTCTGCGTATACAATGGTCCAATGCCTGGAATTGTAAAATATCCAGCTCGGTATCAATATTGTAGGAACCGTTGTTATGTTCACCGAAGAAGGCGGGAGTAATATCACCACCGCCCGGCAGGACCAAGGCGTCACAGGAGGAGATTACACCTGTGTTCAATGTAGTGATGGGGATGGCGGGCATTGCTGCGATAAAGCGCTCGTAATTGGCGGTGTCTTTTTTCCTGCCAAGAATGGCAATTTTCATAAAAAGGCTCCTTTCAGAGTAGCATCTCTGCTAATATATGATTGGCTTCCCGGCAATTATTCAAAGGAATGAGCAGAAAAATGTAAAAAAATTAAATTGTAAATTTCAAAAAAAGAATTGACATTTTCAGCATGAGATGATATTATAATATTCGCGCGATGCGCAAATGCGGAAGTGTCGGAACTGGCAGACGAGCAAGACTAAGGATCTTGTGGTAGCAATACCGTGTGGGTTCAAGTCCCATCTTCCGCAGTAAAAGAAAAGCCCATAAAATCAAGGAAAGCATTGAAAATACTTGATTTTATGGGCTTTTTGGTGCTGTTTTCGCAAAGTGAAATTGTAGGTAAAAACACAATTTGTAAAAAAGTGGTCATGAAAGTGGTCATGACCAGATTGCTACTTTCAGCTTATTAGATGTCTCCCTCCGGGCTTCTTCTTTCTTTAGCATGGAGTGCCGGTATACTCTTTTCATCACATAATCAGTTTTCCAACCACCCATATCAAGTATAGTCGCCTCGTCGATGCCCAGAGCAGACATCTTACTGCTTTATCGAATTCCGCAGCTATGAGTTGTGTGGCCTCCTTTTGGGTAGGCTTATAGTCTGTTATGACCGTATAGCGCTTTCCTTTGTACTGTTGCCGGATCCGATAGCTCCCGGATGGTAATTTTTCAATTTTCATAATATCATCCTCCTAAAATTGAGCATAAAAATGCCCGGAATGGCAAAATTGCACCGGAGCAATTTTATTACTCATTTAATTTCTTTTTCTGTTCACGCTCAATCTGTTGGATGCTTTTCTTCGGAGTAGGTAAGTCTTCGGGCATAGTGCCACCTAGACGCTCTATCGTACTGCGGACTTCTTTTCCAACTGCGAGATGAGCCTGATTGGCGTTATCCTTTCCCTGAATATTCTCGCGACGCAACTTGGCTTCTGCCTGTGTAGCACGAAAAAGATTGGCGGCGAGTTCTTCATGACCCATGTAGTCCAAAATATTTTGAGAATTTTTAAGACCTTTTAGCGCTTTAATGTCTTTGGCTTTCAATCCACCATATAACCCCATGTAACCGTAATTTTGAAAGATTGCATAATCCAAGTTAGTCTCGACACCGGCATCCTTAGCAGCAGCTACTAATAATTTATTATGTTCTTTCATTTCCTTGCGGATAGCAAGACGTTTAGCATCTTCGTCCAAATCCTCGAAGTGCTCGATCAGCTCTTGTTGTCTGGTTTTTACAGCAAAGTAAGATTGACCAAGAGCAATGACTTTTTTACGCGGGTCGCCGTTTTGAACAAGGAGATAGCAGGCATACCGCGACAGTTGAATATCTTCCAGTTCGCGTTCGGCGTCAGAACCTATGTTCACCATTTTGTTGACGTCAACAAAATGGTCAGAAACTTCATTTTCGCTTGCAGTACAAGCTGTTTTGGCTTTGTTAATTACTTTCTTGAAGTTTCGCCATTCCTTATATTCTAAAGCAATTTGTAATTCGCGCGCATACCAAAACTCTTGTCCGTACTCATTTATATGGCGAATGGATTCAAACAATGATTCTGTATAGTTGGTCTCTTCTTCGACAGAGAGAGCTTTCGACAACACTCTATCGTGTAGTGCTTGAAGTTGTTCATCAAATTCTTGTTCGTTCATAAAACCTCCTTTTGGATACCATTTTGCCAACGCCGGCAATATGGTTTTGTCATCCAACATGCTCCGGTGTTGGTAGCACTGGGGCAATTTATTATTGCAATTTCAGTACCTATGACATATAATATACTTAACAAGAGAGCCGAAAGCTAGATAGAGTCTAGCCGCCGGCAGGTAAATTGCTACAAAAAGTAGCGCCTTATCTTACCAGGACGAGGGCGCTACTTTTTGCGTGTCAGGTAAACTACAAGAGTTATCACGGCACATCGCCCCTTCGTCCCCTAGGGAAGTATATTATATTGTCATGGTACAAGTATGGTTATTTCCAATCTCCTTTTTGTCCGCATTTGGTATATCCTTGAGCTTCCAACTCCGCGATGCTTAAATTAGTGGTGGCGTAGTTTTCAGGCTTGATTTTCGACACGGACTTGCAGTACGGATGATGGATTTTCATGGTGTTGGTGTTCAATACATAAGTATCCTCTGTCTGTTGCTGCTCCGGGGTATAATAAGCATCAAAATTGGCGGAAGTATCAGTAGAAATATCCTGTGTCTCAGAGGATGTATCGGAAATAACCGCAACTTCTGTGTCGGAAGAGTTTGATGCTGTAGAAGTCTCAACAGTATCTTCAATGGGTGAAACAGTAGCCTCAGATGCAAAACGTTCTGTAGTTCCTTCAGCCTCGCTAACAACAGAACTGTTTTCAAGAACACTTACAATGGTGGTATTTAAGTTGTCTTCAACGGCAGTATCCTCAGGTCCTTTCGGATATATGATCGGATCCACCTCGGGAGAAAGGGAACGCTCCTGAACATCTGCTGTGTCCTCGGTGTTTTCAACCACAGCTACAGTATCGTTCTCTTTGTTCTTATCGCCTCCTGAGCCGAGGCCTGCAAACCCGAGAAGGACGATAATGGTCCAGAACCACCATTTTTGATAAAAAGATTTAGAACGTTTAATAGTTTGTTTTTTCATGTACAATTCCCCTTTCGTATATTATTTTTTATATCAATCTGAATAATCGGATATGATAACTTAAAATTTTCCCCTTAGTTCAACAACTTTGCCAATAATTCGTACCGGCTTTTCTACAATCTCTTTATTAGAGAAGAACATAGGCTGATAAGCCGGGTTGTTGGAAATCAGCTCTATGCCGTCTCGATATTTCCTAAGACGCTTGCATGTCGCATCATCGCCGTTCACCAGTGCTATTACGATATCGCCGCTTTCCGCATCGTCCTGCTGTCGCACAATAACCACATCACCGCTACACATGCGTGGCTCCATATAGTCTCCTTGTATCTGGAGACCAAAGAAAGAACCGGTCATAGCCAAATCTTCTGTAATTTCTTCCGTGTCAATAATATCAGTGACGGCCTCGATCGGGCTCCCGGCAGCAACGCGACCAAGGACATTGACAGAAACTCCTTTTTTCTTGGAAGGAGCTATGGGTGCCTCTATATCTTTATTGGCCAAATCGTTTATGTTGACATCAAATAAAAGAGCCAATTCTTTTAATTTTTTTAAAGGTGGTTCAGAAGTCCCCATTTCCCATTTCTGAATTGTAGTATAAGACTTGTAACCTAATTTGTCTGCGACATAATCTTGAGACCAATTATGCAGTTTTCTAAGGTATCGTATGTTTTTAGCTAAGAACATATTTACGCCTCCTTGTAAGGATAAGATAACATAATCAAGAATATAATTCAAGCAAACTTTAGTTTTTCACAAAAAAATATAGAAAATAATTCAAGTAATATATTGATATATGAAAATTATTCATGTGATATGATGACAACAGAGGTGATAAAAGTGCAGTATAGTTTAAAAGAATTGAGAGCTAGAAAAGGTTGGACACAAAGAGAAACAGCTCAAAAACTTGGGGTTTCTGAGCAGACTTATAATGCCTGGAAAAAGGATGTGTCAGGGGTGGCGGTGAGTAAAGTTAACGCATTGGCTATCGATTCTGAATGGGATATGAAGAGTCTTGAGGATGCGGTAGATATTATGCTTAATCCAGATGAAATGTTTGAAGATGGGGAAAATTATGTTGAACTTATTCAAGAATGGACTTTGGATGATCATGGAGATGTTCCATTATTTCATTACGAGGAAAAAAGTTACGAAGTTTCATGGTATATCTTAGGTATGATGCCAAACATCATGCGGAGACTCAAAAAATCGGAGACAGACACGCAGATTCAGACACGCAGATTCAGACACACAGATTCAGGCACCTCAGTTGTGGATTGACTAAAGAATGATAATATAGTTACAGAACACATTGTCTGATGGCACATAAACGGTATTTTGCGAATAAAGAAAATAGTTCTTTGGTAGTAGATTTTTATTCGTTTAGTTAGTATAATAAAGTAAAATCAAGTGATTTTGTTTATAAAAAGGAGAGGTGGCATATGGAAGTAAAATCAATGAACCTTCATACAATAGAAGATATCTTCAATTTGCCTGATGGGCAGAGAGCGGAATTGATTGATGGGAATATGTATATGATGGCACCGCCTAATAGATATCATCAAGGATTGGTTGTAGAACTCAGTCGTTGTATTGGAAATTATATTGCAGAGAAAGGTGGAGTTTGCAAAGTATATCCTGCTCCATTCGCTGTATTCCTGAACAAAGATAATAAGAACTATGTGGAACCCGATATATCCGTCATTTGTGATAAAGACAAATTGGACGAGCGGGGCTGCAATGGTGCACCGGATTGGATCATTGAGATTGTCTCCCCGAACAGTCAGCATATGGACTATATGAACAAGCTGTTCAAGTATCGCACGGCGGGAGTGAGAGAATATTGGATTGTTGACCCCAAGAGAAGCACTGTTATGGTCTACAACTTTGAAAAAGACTTTGTTGAGAACTATAATTTCTCGGAAACAGTCAAGGCGGGTATCTACGAGGACCTTGCCATCAACTTTGCAGATATAGAGCTTTAGGATGGCTCCCAAGGTTTTCCCAAGGACTTGACGAGGTCGGAAACTATGAAGTGGTGAAATAGATTCGTGCGGCAGGAGTTAATTGATTTTACTTTGGGAGGGTATATAACAATGAACAAGGTAACAACAGGAACCTTAGGAAAACTTTAAAAGTCATTTGATGAAATATTGGAAATTGAGATGGCTATACTATGCAATCATAACTATGTAAGCAATTCTGTGAAATTTCATTATCGGCTTTTTCGAAACACTTCAAAAAGTGCAGGGGTACTGTGAGATGTAAACAAATACTTTTAATCAAGCCCTTTTTGGCGTATAATGGCGGTGAAAGGAAATTGGATGAATTCGGGAGAGGAAGATGTATAAGAAACAAATCAAAAATTATTGTTTATTTCTGGTGGGCTTGTTTATTGCATCCCTTGGCGTGGCATTTTCCGCCAAAGCAGGACTGGGGACTTCGCCGGTTGCCTCCGTGCCATATTCCGTGTCGCTTGTCGATGGACGCCTGAGCTTTGGGTGGTGGTTAAATATCTGGAGCGTACTCCAGATTGTCGTTCAAGTGGCACTTTTACGCAGTCGATGCAAGCCATTTGAAATAGTGATTCAGACGGTATTGGCATTTGTGTATGGATATCTTACAGATTTCTCCTGTATGCTGCTTGGCGGGCTGCAGGCAGATGCTTATTATCAGCAATTTATCTTAATGCTGATAGGATGCTTCGTGCTAGGCTTCGGTATCTGGCTGCAACTGAAGGGCGGTGTTGCAATGCTGCCGGGAGAAGCCATGAACCGCGCCATTAGTGCTGTGACCGGAAAACAATATGAGAACATTAAAATCTTTTTTGATATACTTTATATTGTGTTGGCGGCAGTTATTT